>JAZBPF010000291.1:0-12307 GCA_036351515.1 Pseudomonadales bacterium
GCGTCCATCTGGTGCGTGCGGATCTGGATCTCGATGGGCACGCCGTGCATGCCGAAGAGCGTCGTGTGCAGGGACTGGTAGCCGTTCGCCTTGGGGATGGCGATGTAGTCCTTGAAGCGACCGGCGACGGGCTTGTAGAGGCCGTGCACGGCGCCGAGCACGCGGTAGCAGGTGTCCGCCCGGTCCACGACGATGCGGAAGCCGAAGACGTCCATGATCTCCGAGAAGGACTTCCGCTTCTGGCGCATCTTCCGGTAGATCGAGAAGAGGTGCTTCTCGCGGCCGCTCACGGTCGCCTCGATGCCCTCGCGGGCGAGGCAGTCGCGGAGCGCGTCGCCGATCTGCTCCACGAGCTCGCGGCGGTTGCGCCGCGCCGCCTTCACGGCCCGCGCGATGCGCTCCGCGCGCATGGGGTAGAGGGCCGCGAAGGCGAGGTCCTCGAACTCGATGCGCATGGTGTTCATGCCGAGGCGGCTGGCGATCGGCGCGTAGTAGTCGAGGGTCTCCCGGGCGATGCGCTGGCGCTTCTCGTGGCCGAGGGCCCCGAGCGTGCGCATGTTGTGCAGCCGGTCCGCGAGCTTGACCAGGATCACGCGGATGTCGCGGGCCATGGCCATGGCCATCTTCTGGAAGTTCTCAGCCTGGGCCTCGGCGCGGGACTTGAAGATGGTCGTGAGCTTGGAGACGCCGTCCACGAGCTCGGCGACCTCGGGCCCGAAGGTCTCGCCGAGGGTCTGCTTGCCGACGCCCGTGTCCTCGATCACGTCGTGCAGCAGCGCGGCCATCAGCGTCTGATGGTCCATGTGCATGTCGGCGAGGATGTAGGCGACCGCGGCCGGATGGGTGATGTAGGGGTGGCCGGTGCGCCGCAGCTGGCCCGCGTGGGCGGACTCGGCGTAGCCGTAGGCGCGACGCACCTCGGCGACGGCGGCGGGATCGAGGTAGGTCTCGAGGCGCTCGACGAGCGCCTCCAGGGTCACGACGGGTTCGGCGGACGGATCGGCGATCGCCCGGAGCGGGGGAGCACCCGGCGCGGGCGCCCTAGTCGAGGAGAGCGTCGTCGCTTCCTTCATGATGGACCGGTTGCGGGGTCGGGAGCTTGAAGCCGAACTCGTCCTCGCCGCGCCGATCGACCTCGTCCAGGATCGCCTTGGTCACGTGACCTTCGGCGATCTCGCGCAGGGCGATGACCGTGGGCTTGTCGTTCTCTTCCGCGACGTGCGGATCCCGGCCCCCGGTGGCGAGCTGGCGTGCCCGCTTCGAGGCGACCATCACGAGCTGGAACCGGTTGTCGACCTTCTCGAGGCAGTCCTCGACGGTGATGCGAGCCATGTCTCACTCCTGCCTGCGCGGCTCCGGCGAGGGAGCGCGTTCGGAATCACGGGCCAGCCCGTCAGTGTAGAGGTCCGGGGCAGTGGAGGGAAGCGGCACGGACCGCCCCCGCCCCGGGGATCCTGGCCCCCCGGGCGGCTCAGCCGCCTCCGCAGAGCGCGTCGAGGACGCCGGCGAGGCGTCGCGCCTGCCGGGGGCGGACCAGGCGGACGGCGCGAGCGATGGCCAGGAGGTCCGCCGCGGCGGTCTGGAAGTCGTCGTTCACCACGAGGTAGTCGTAGTCGACGTGATGCGCCATCTCCGCGCGGGCCTCCGCGAGGCGGCGCCGGATCACCGCGTCCTCGTCCTGGCCGCGCCCGCGCAGGCGCTGTTCGAGCACCGCGAGCGACGGGGGCAGCACGAAGATCGACACGGTCTCCGGCAGCCGGGAGCGGATCTGCGCGGCGCCCTGCCAGTCGATCTCGAGGATCACGTCCCGGCCCTGCTCCAGCGTGCCCTCGACCCAGGCGGCGGAGGTGCCGTAGAGGTTCCCGAAGACCTCCGCGTGCTCGAGGAACGCGCCGCTCGCGAGCATGGTCTCGAACCGCTCCCGATCGACGAAGTGGTAGTTCACGCCGTCGGCCTCGCCGGAGCGCCGCGGGCGGGTGGTGTGCGAGACCGAGACCGTGAGGAGCGGGTCGCGCTCGAGCATGGCGCGCACGAGGCTGGTCTTCCCGGCCCCCGACGGCGCCGAGACCACGAACAGGGTGCCGCGTCCGGGGGCGGTGTCCGACGGCTGCACGGTCCGGCGCTCCTATTCGACGTTCTGGATCTGCTCGCGGATCTGCTCGATGAGCACCTTGAGATCCACGGCCCGATGGGCGACGCCGGCGTCGCCGGCCTTCGAGGCGAGGGTGTTGGCCTCGCGGTTCAGCTCCTGGGCGAGGAAGTCCAGGCGGCGCCCCGCGGGGCCGTCGCCCGCGAGCGTGAGGCGGATCTCGCCCACGTGGGCCCGGAGCCGGTCGAGTTCCTCGGCCACGTCGGCCTTCTGCGCCAGCAGCGCCACCTCCTGTTCCAGGCGCGGGGGGTCGAGTTCCGCGGCGAGCTCCCGCGCACGCTGCCGGAGCCGCTCGCGCAGCGCCGCGACGAAGCCCGTGCTCTCCGCGGCGAGTTCCCCGACGATGGCCTCGATGCCGGCGAGGCGGGTCTCCACGAGCTCCGCGAGCCGGGCGCCCTCCCGCGCACGGTGCGCGACCAGGGCATCGGCCACGGAGCTCGCGAGGGCGCGGAGCTCCGCCGCGAGCCGGTCCCGGTCCGGGTCCGCCTCGCGCACGACCCCGGGCCAGCGCAGCACCTCGAGCGGATCGACGGTGCCGGCCGTCTCCCCGAGCCGGCGGCGCACGCGGTCCAGGGCGACGGCGACGGCCGCGACGGCGTCCTCGTCGAGGACGATGCCCTCCCCGGCGCCCTCCCCGCGCTCCAGGCGCAGCGTCGCGTCCACCTTGCCCCGGTCCAGCCGTTCCCGGAGCGTGTCCCGGAGCACGCCCTCGGCGGGCCGCAGCGGCTCCGGGACGCGCAGGGACAGGTCCAGGTAGCGATGGTTGACGCTGCGCAGCTCCAGCACCACGCGCCCGAAGGGCGTGTCGCGCTCGCCGCGAGCGAAGCCGGTCATGCTGCGGATCATCGACGCGTCCGGGACCGTGGAAGGGCGGCGATTGTACCCTGCGCACCGCCGCGGGACGCGGGCCGTGGCCCTGCGGAGGACCGGGCCTGTATGATCCGGCGCCCCAGCGCGCAGGCGAGGATTCCCCATGCAGCAGCGACCGAGCGGCCGAGCGCCCGACGAGCTCCGGAAGGTGCGCCTCGAGCGCGGCTTCACGCGCCATGCCGCCGGCTCGGTGCTGGTGTCCTTCGGCGACACGCGCGTGCTCTGCACCGCCTCCGTGGCGCCCGGCGTGCCCCCCTTCCTGCGCGGCGCCGGCCAGGGCTGGCTCACGGCCGAGTACGGCATGCTCCCGGGCTCCACCCACACGCGCACGGACCGGGAGGCCGCCCGCGGGAAGCAGAGCGGGCGCACCCAGGAGATCCAGCGCCTCATCGGCCGCTCCCTGCGCGCCGCCGTGGACCTCGCGCTCCTCGGCGAGCACACGATCCGCGTGGACTGCGACGTGCTCCAGGCCGACGGCGGCACGCGCACGGCCTCCATCACGGGGGCCTGCGTGGCCCTCGCCGACGCCGTGGCGCACATGCGGGCCCGGGGCATGATCGCTGGTCAGCCGCTCAGGCGACTGGTAGCGTCCGTCTCCGTGGGAATGTGGCGGGGGGTCCCGGTCCTCGACCTCGACTACGCCGAGGATTCCACCGCGGAAACGGACATGAACGTGGTGATGACCGAGGAGGGCGGCTTCATCGAGGTCCAGGGCACCGCCGAGGGCGCACCCTTCGACGACGCCGACTTCACGGCCATGCTCGACCTCGCCCGCCGCGGCACCGCCGCCCTCGTGGACGCTCAGCGGAGCGCGCTCGGCGTCGCGGCCGGCGGCGGAGCGGACCCGGCCGGAGCCTGATTCAGCGCGGGTTCAGAAGCTGCCCGGCACGCTCCGGGACGATGGAAGGAACCGGCCCCGACCCCATGCGCGCACGCGACGACGCCCGCAAGGCTGCCTTCATCGAGCTCGCGCTCGAGTACGAGGTGCTGCGCTTCGGCGCCTTCACGCTGAAGTCCGGTCGCCGGAGTCCCTACTTCTTCAACGCCGGTCACTTCCACGACGCCCGGGCGCTCGCCCGCGTGGGCGCCGCCTACGCCGACACCATCGTCGATGCCGGACTCGAGTTCGACGTCCTCTTCGGCCCCGCCTACAAGGGCATCCCGCTGGCCGTGGCCACCGCCGTGGCCCTCGCCCGCGACCACGACCGCAACTGCGGCGTCGCCTACAATCGGAAGGAGGCGAAGGATCACGGCGAGGGCGGCGTCCTCGTCGGCGCGCCGCTCACGGGCCGCGTCCTGCTCGTGGACGACGTGATCACCGCCGGCACCGCGGTCCGGGAGGTGCTCCCGCTCGTGCAGGCGGCGGGGGGTCGGGTGACGGGCATCGTCACGGCCCTCGACCGCCAGGAGCGGGGCGCGGGGACCCGCTCCGCGGTGCAGGAGCTCGCCGACGAACTCGGGGTGCCGGTGCTGGCCATCGTCACCCTCGAGGACCTCGCGGAGTGGCTGGCCCGGGCCGGGCGCAGCGAGGAGTTCGAGCGCGTGCACGCCTATCGCGCCACCTACGGCGTCACGCCCCTGGAGGGGACCGCATGAGGGCCGAGGGGATCCGTCCACGAGAGCGAGCGCCCCGCCGCGTCGTGGCGGCGCTCGCCCTGCTGCTGCTGCAGCTCCCGGCCGGCGCCGCGGAGCTGTTCCGCTACGAGAACGAGGAAGGGGTCGTGGTCCTCTCGAGCACCCTCCCGCCGGAGGTGGCGGCCCGCGGCTACGAGGTGATCGACGAACGCGGCCGCGTCGTCCGCCAGGTGCAGCGCCAGCTCACCCCCGAGGAGATCCGTCGCCGGGAGGCCGAGGCCGCCGCCGCGGAGGCGGAGCGGCTCGCCGCCGAGCGGCGCCGGGAGAAGGACCGGGAGCTGCTGCGCCTCTACGGGACGCCGGAGGACGTCACGCGCGCCCTCGAGCGCCGGATCGCGTCCATCGAGGGTGCGATCCGCACCGTCGAGGGCAACATCCAGCGGCTCCGGAACCAGAAGCGCAACCTCGAGCGCCGCGCCGCCGACTACGAGCGCACCGGTCGCGAGATCCCCGAGGGGCTCATCGACAACATCCGGGTCATCGACGGGCAGATCGCCGAGCGCCAGCAGGAGATCGAGCAGCGTCGCGGGGAGATCGAGACCACCCGCGAGGAATTCGCCCGGGACCGGGACCGGGTCCGCTATCTCCTCGGGCTCACCGACGACGAGCGAGACTGACCCTGCCGCCCCGGCAGGGCCTGCCCGACGCCGGCCTCCCTCACCCCGGCAGCGGCGCGAGCAGCGCCGTGGCGAGGGCGGTCCACTGCAGCTCCCAGTGTTCCGTCGGCGCGCGGCGGAAGTCGCTGCGCACGAACTGGCTGATGCGTCCCTCCGCTGCCGCGAGCATGAGGTTCGCGGCGACGGCGCCGGGGAGTACCGGACGTACGCCCCGCTCCAGCTCCCCGTCCCGCAGCACCGTGCGCAGCTGGGTCTCGAGGCGCTCGTAGAACTGGGCGATGCGCCGGCGCAGCCGGTCCGTCTCGCCGGCGAGGGCGTCGCCCGTGAGCAGCCGGCAGAAGCCCGGATTGCGTTCGCAGAAGGAGAGGAGCAGCAGGAGCAGGGCGCCGCAGCGCGCCCCCGGGTCGCCGTGCTCCTCGAGGATGCGTCCGACCCGGGAGAACACCGTCTCCTCCAGGAACTCGATGAGCCCCTCGAACATGCGGGCCTTGCTCGGGAAGTGCCGGTAGAGGGCCGCTTCCGAAACGCCCACCTCCCGTGCCAGGGCCGCGGTGGTGATGCGCGAGCCCGGGTGCGTCTCGAGCATCTGCGCGAAGGTCTGCAGGATCTGTTCGCGCCGGTGGCCCGGTGCCCCTCGCCCCATGCTCGTTCCCCTTCGGTGCTGCGCGCGCGGCCGCGCGCTCAGGCAGCGGCGTCCGCCGTGATGAGCGTGCCGACGCCCGTGTCCGTGAAGATCTCCAGCAGCACCGCGTGCTCGACGCGACCGTCGATGATGTGGGCGCTGCGGACCCCGTTCTGCACGGCCTCGAGGGCGTGGCGGATCTTCGGAAGCATGCCGCCGTGAATCGTGCCATCGGCGATGAGGGCCTGCACCCGCGCCGCGCTCAGGCCCGTGAGCACGCGGCCCTCGCCGTCGAGGAGCCCCGGCGTGTTCGTGAGCAGGATCAGCTTCTCCGCCTGCACCGCCTCGGCGAGCCGCCCGGCGACGACGTCGGCGTTGATGTTGTAGGAGGCGCCGTCCGCGCCGATGCCGATGGGCGCGATCACCGGGATGTATTCGGACTTCACGAGCAGGTCGATCACGGATCGGTCGATGTGCTCGACCTCCCCCACGTGGCCGATGTCGATGATCTCCGGGGCCGTCAGTTCCGGCGTCGTGCGCGTCAGGGTCATGCGCCGGGCACGGACCAGGTCCGCGTCCTTGCCCGTGAGCCCGATGGCGCGGCCCCCGTGCGTGTTGATGAGGCTGACGATGTCCTTGTTCACGAGTCCGCCGAGCACCATCTGCACGACGTCCATGGTCTGCGCGTCGGTCACGCGCATGCCGTCGACGAAGCGCGACTGGATGTTCAGGCGCTCGAGGAGCTCGCCGATCTGCGGTCCGCCGCCGTGCACGACGATGGGGTTCATGCCCACGAGCTTCATGAGCACGACGTCGCGGGCGAAGCTCGCCTGGAGCGCCTCGTCCACCATCGCGTTGCCGCCGAACTTCACGACCACGGTGGCGTCCTGGAACCGGCGGATGTAGGGAAGGGCTTCCGTGAGGACGCGGGCGACGGTGCCCGCCTGATCGGGAGTGAGCGGCATGCGGAACTCTCAGAGATCGATGTTGAAGTCGAGCGCGGGATCGACGGCGCGCAGCGCGCTGCGGAAGCGGTCCACGATGGCGTGCACGGCGGCCTTGTCCTCGCCCTCGAACCGCAGCGTGAGCATGGGCGAGGTGTTCGAGGCCCGCACCAGTCCCCAGCCGTTGGCGAAGTCGACGCGGACGCCGTCCAGGGTCGTGACGTCTCCGTCCGCGAACGCGTCGCTCGACGCGATCCGTTCCACGATGGAGAACTTCTCCGCCTCCGTGGTCGGCACCCGGATCTCCGGTGTGCTCACGTCCGCCGGGAACTCCGCGAAGATCTCGCTCACCGGGCGCATCTCGCCGCCGACGATCTCGAGGAGGCGCGCGGCGCTGTAGAGGCCGTCGTCGAAGCCGTACCAGCGCTCCCCGAAGCAGATGTGGCCGGAGAACTCGCCGCCGAGGAGCGCGCCGGTCTCCTTCATCTTGGCCTTGATGTGCGAATGGCCCGTGCGCCAGAGGATCGGCCGGCCGCCGTACTCGGCGACGAGCCCGTGCAGGTGCCGGGAGCACTTCACGTCGAAGACCACGTCGGCACCCGGATTGCGCCCGACGATGTCCCGGGCGAAGAGCATGAGCAGCCGGTCCGGCCAGACGATGTCGCCCCGCTCGGTGACCACGCCGATGCGGTCGCCGTCCCCGTCGAGGGCGATGCCGAGATCGGCGCCCTCGGCGCGCACCACGGTCGCGAGGTCCTGCAGGTTCGCCGGATCGGCCGGGTCCGGATGGTGGTTCGGGAAATCGCCGTCCACGTCGCAGTAGAGCGGGAGGACGTCGCAGCCCACGGCTTCCAGGAGCCGCGGAAGCACCGCGCCGGCGACGCCGTTGCCGCAGTCCACGACCACGCGCAGGGGCTGGGCCAGGGCCACGTCCGAGGCGATCCGGTCCACGTACTCGCGGACCACGTCCGTCTCCTCGACGCTGCCGTCCCCGCGGGTCAGGCGCCCCTCGGCGATGCGCTCCCGGAGCGCCGCGATGCGGCCGTCGGCGAGCGTCTCGCCGGCGACGACGATCTTGAAGCCGTTGTACTCGGGCGCGTTGTGGCTGCCCGTGACCATGACGCCGGACCGGGCCCCGGTCACGTGGGTGGCGAAGTAGAGCACCGGGGTGGGCACCTCGCCGACGTCGATGACGTCGCGTCCGGCGGCCGTGAGTCCGGCGATCAGGCTCGCCTTGAGCATGGGAGAGGAATGGCGGCCGTCGGCCCCCACCACGACCGTGCGTTCCCCGTGGTCGGCGGCCTCGCTGCCGATGGCCTGGCCGAGCTGGTAGGCCACGTCGGCGGTGAGGGTCTCGTCGACCACGCCCCGGATGTCGTAGGCCCGGAAGATCTCCGCCGCGGGGGGCCCCGCGGTCGGGGCCGGGGCCGGAGGCGGCGCCCGCGTCGCGCCCCGCTCGTCCTCGTCCTCGCCGAGGTCGAAGAGGTCGTCCAGCTCCTCCTCCGGCTCCGACTCCGGCAGGGGCGCGTCCTCGAGCGCGTCCGCCTCCTCGTCGGAGAGCTCGAGGAAGTCGTCCTCCTCGGCTCCGGCTTCGCTCTCGTCGATCTCGAGATCCGGCTCCGGTGGCAGGACCGGTCGCGGCTTCTCCTTCGCCGGCGTGGGCGCGGGCGAAGGCGGCGTCTCGGCGCGGCTGCGCACCTCGGCGACGAGCTCCTCGAGGGTGGCGGCCGGGGCCCGGCTCGCATCGAGGACGTAGTCGCTCGCGGGAACGGGATTGCGTTCCGGCGTGGTCAGGGCCGCCGCGGACTCCACGAGCCGGTCCAGGTCGTGGCGCAGGGCCCCCGAGAGGCGGGCGAAGCCGGCGCGCAGCCCGAGCAGGGGCACGGCGAGCACCACGACGAAGGGAAGCATCGCGAGCCAGAGCGGGACGAGCGGTGCCCCGGCCGCCGCCGGCACGTAGCGCAGGCGCCAGGCGGGATGGTCGAGGGGGACGCGCTCCGCGTGCTCCGGCGCCGGCTCCCCGAGGAGCAGGGTCTCGGCACCGCCCACGAGCTGCACGAGGGAGGCCCGGGTCCGGCCGCCGGCGGCCGCGGCGCCGAGCACGTCCGCGTCCCAGGTCACGAGCACGGTGCCGAGGGGGCCGGCGGAGGTCTCGACCCGCGCGGCCGCGTTGAGATAGAGCCGTCCGTCCGCGCGGAAGGCCTCCGGCGCGGGGTTCTCGCCGAATTCCGCGCGGCGCAGCAGATCGATGCCGGCGAAGGTGAGCGGCGGAGTCTCGGACAGGGCCGGCTCGCCGCCGCCCACGGGCAGCACCCGCACGCGCAGCGCCTCCGGCACGGCGTTCGTCAGGTCGCGCTCGAGGCCCGGGGGTACCTGGCCGGCGCGGAGGGCGGCGGCGACGCGCGGGTCCCGCGCGAGGCCGGCGGCCTGGGTGGAGAGCCGGGCGACGCTGGCCTCGACGCGCCCGGCGAGTTCCAGGGCCCCGGCCTCGGCGAGGGCCCGGGCGTGATCCCGGTTCGCGGGGGCGATCACCAGGGTCTGGAGGAGCGCGGCGCCCGCGAGGACGCCGAGCACTAGGGCCGTGACGGCGAGGGCGGGCGCCCCGCCGAGGCGCGCGCGGGAGAAGGGATTTCCGGTCGCGTCGCTGCCGCCGCGCTCCGCCGCGGCCCGCGCGGACGCCGACCGGTCCCTGCCCTTCTTTCCCTTGCCCAGCATCGACCGTCCCCGTGTTGATGAAGGCGCAGCGCGTCCGGCGCTGCGCCTGGCGGTTCCCTCGGAGGCGGTCCGGGTACCGACCGCCTGCTCCGACGCACCCCCGAGCGGCCCTCCGCCTCGCGAGGCCCGCGTCGGGCGGTCACGGGACCGCGGACCCCGCATCTCCTCGCCGAGGCCCTCGCACCCGGCCGTCCGGCACCGGCCTCCGTCTCGCGGCGACGACCCTGCGGTCGGCGGCCGCTCAGCCCGTGCCCTGCGGCGCGAGCGGACGACCCGCGACCGGAGCCGGGGCGAGCCGCGCCGCGAGGCGCTCCACGAGGACCCGCGCGAGCCGGTCCTTGTGCATGCGCGGCAGCCGCTCGTCCCCGTCGGCGTCCACGAGCGTCACCTCGTTGTCCTCGGCGCCGAAGCCGATGGAGCGGTCGGAGACGTCGTTCGCCACGACGAGGTCCACGCCCTTGCGTTCGAGCTTGCCCCGCGCGTGCGCGAGCACGTCGTGCGTCTCGGCGGCGAAGGCGACCGTGTAGGGCCGCCCGGTGCCGCCGCGCTGCCGCGCCACGGTGGCGACGACGTCCGGGTTCTCGACCAGCTCGAGCACGAGCCCGGGCCGCTCGGCGTCCTTCTTCAGCTTCTGCGGCGCGACCTCCGCGGGGCGGTAGTCCGCCACGGCGGCCACCGCCACGAACAGGTCCGCGTCCCGGGCGGCGGTGCCGGCCGCCTCCAGCATCTCCCGCGCGGAGTCCACGTCCACGCGCCGGACGCCGGCCGGCGTGGGCAGGGCCACGGGACCGGTCACGAGGATCACCTCGGCCCCCGCCTCCGCCGCGGCCCGGGCCAGGGCGAAGCCCTGGCGCCCGGAGCTGTGATTGGAAAGGTAGCGCACGGGATCGATCGCCTCCCGGGTCGGCCCCGCCGTGATGACGACCTTGCGATCCGCCAGGCAGCGGGAGGGCGCCAGCAGGGCGCAGGCACGGGCGGCGAGGTCCTCGGGCTCGAGCATGCGCCCCGGCCCCGTGTCGCCGCAGGCCTGGTCGCCCTCGGCGGGTCCCCAGAGCCGGACGCCGTCCTCCGCGAGGCGGCGCGCGTTGCGCAGCGTCGCCGGCGCGCGCCACATGCCCTGGTTCATGGCCGGCGCGACGGCGATGGGCGCGTCCGTGGCGAGGCACGCGGTGGCGAGGAGGTCGTCGGCGCGGCCCGCCGCGAGGCGCGCGAGGAAGTCCGCCGAGGCCGGTGCCACGAGCACGAGCTCGGCCCAGCGGGCGAGCTCGATGTGGCCCATGGCCGCCTCGGCCGCGGGATCGAGCAGGTCCGTGCGCACCGGACGGCCCGAGAGCGCCTGGAAGGTCAGGGGGCCGACGAAGTCCGTGGCGGCGGGGGTCATGACCACCTGGACCTCGGCGCCGAGGCCGCGGAGCCGACGGCACAGCTCGGCGGCCTTGTAGGCCGCGATGCCGCCCGTGACCCCGAGCAGCACCCGTCGATTCTGAAGCGGCTGCATGATTTCTCTGCGGTCCAGGGCGCTCCGGGTGCGGCAAAGATAGCATCCGGGGCCCGGTACCGGCAGGCGAGGCGAGGGAGCATGGGCATCCGGCAATGGCCCGCGGGGGAGCGTCCGCGGGAGAAGCTCGCGGGGCGCGGTGCCGGCGCCCTCTCCGAGGCGGAGCTCCTCGCGATCGTCCTCGGGCACGGGCGCCGCGGCGCCTCGGCGCTGGATCTGGCCCGGGCGCTGCTCGTGCGCTTCGGCAGCCTGCGCGGCGTGTTCCGGGCGACGCCCGCGGCGCTCTGCGAGGTGCCCGGGATCGGTCCGGCGCGGGCCTGCGAACTCGGCGCCGTGGCCGAGATCGGTCGCCGGGTCCTCGCCGAGCGCCTCGAGCGCGGCGACGTGATCTCCGACCCCGGCGCCGTGCGCCGCTACCTGCTCGCGGAGCTGCGGGATCTCGAGCACGAGCTGTTCGCGGTGCTGCTCCTGGACGCCCGGCACCGGCTGATCCGCTTCGAGCGGCTGTTCCGGGGCACCATCGACGGCGCCAGCGTCCATCCCCGGGAGGTGGTGCGCACGGCGCTCGCCGCGGGGGCGGCGGCGGTGGTGCTGGTGCACAACCATCCCTCGGGGGTCGCCGAGCCCTCGCGGGCCGACGTGCGCATCACGGCGCGGCTCAAGGCCGCCCTCGAACTCGTGGACGTGCGCGTGCTCGACCACCTGGTCGTGGGCGACGCGGAAGTGACCTCCCTCGCCGAGCGCGGACTGCTCTGAGGCATCCGTCCCGGCGAGCTTGTCGGGTCCGGGGGCCTCTGGTATAAACGCGCGCTCTCCGGCGTCCGGCCCCGGTCGGCCGCCTCTCACCGATCCGCAGAGTAGGCGTCATGTCCCAGGTCTGTCAGGTCACCGGCAAGCGCCCGATCACGGGCAACAACGTCTCCCACGCCAACAACAAGACGCGGCGCCGGTTCTCGCCGAACCTGCACTACCACCGCTTCTGGGTGGAGAGCGAGAAGCGCTTCGTGCGCCTGCGCGTGTCCGCGCAGGGGCTGCGGGTCATCGACAAGCGCGGGATCGACGCGGTGCTCGGCGAGCTCCGCGGCCGCGGCGAGAAGGTCTGAGGGAGCTCGGCCCATGCGTGACAAGATCAAGCTCGTCTCGACGGCCGGCACCGGCCACTACTACACGACCGACAAGAACAAGAAGAACACCCCGGACAAGCTCGAGTTCAAGAAGTTCGATCCGGTGGTGCGCAAGCACGTGATCTACAAGGAA
>JAZBPF010000292.1:0-4044 GCA_036351515.1 Pseudomonadales bacterium
CGTTCTGCCGCACGTCGCCGCGGCGCATCGCGTGCATCGCGGCCTCGAGCTTCCGGTCGTAGGCCTGCTGGAGCTTCTTCCTGGGGTCGCGTCGGAACAGTGGCATCGGTCCGTCCTCGTCGCCTGGCCCGTGCGCTGCCGTGCCGCGCGCCCGCGCGGCGGCACGACCGCGTGCAGGGTGCCGCAAAGTGCCGCCCGAGTCGCGGCCCGGCTGCCGAGGATCGGTCTCCGCGGGCCCGCGCGCTCCGGGGGACGAGCCTCCTCCAGCGGTCCCGGCAAGGGTGCGGCGGTCGACGAGGCCGACGGCCACCGGGAGAGGCGCTGCGGCTCCGTGACCGTGGCGATCTCCGACCAGGACGCCGGATCCGGGGCAAGACCTCGAGAAGCGGGGCGTTGAACGAGGGGGTCAGTCCCCTTCCTCGGCCGGGAAATGCTCGTGCAGGCAGTCCGGGCAGATGCCGTGGCTCAGCCGGCTGCCCGTGTTGCGCTCGACGTACAGCTCGAGGCTCTGCCAGAACTGGTCGTCGTCGCGCAGGCGCCGGCAGTAGGCGCAGACGGGGATGAGCTCCCCGAGCACGCGGGCGCGCTCGAGGGCCTCGGCGAGTTCCGTGCTCACGAGGCGCAGCTGCATCTGGTCCACCACGAGCCGGGCGAGACGCTCGAGCTGGCGCAGGACGTCGTCCGGCAGCTGCCGCGGCTCCCGGTCGATCACGCAGAGCGACCCGAGGCGGTGCCCTTCGGGATTGCGCAGGGGCACGCCGGCGTAGAAGCGGATGTGCGGCTCGCCGGTGACGAGGGCGGTGTCGCGGAAGCGGGGATCCTGCCGGGCGTCCTCCACCACGAGCGGCGCGTCGCCGAGGATCGTGTGGGCGCAGAAGGCGAGGTCGCGGGGCGTCTCGACCGCGTCCAGGCCGTGGCGCGCCTTGAACCACTGCCGGTCCGCGTCCACGAGGCTCACGAGCGCGATGGGCGTCCCCGCGAGATGCGAGGCCACCGCGACGACGTCGTCGTAGGCGCGCTCCGGCTGCGTGTCGAGGATCCGGTAGCCGCGCAGGGCCGCGAGCCGTTCGGCTTCGTTCAGGGGACGGGGGACTCCGTCCATGGGCCGCTCTCCTGGAAGGGGCCCGGAAGCATGGTCCGGCCGGGACCCGGACGCCTCGGGTGATCCCCCGAAGCTGCGTCGCCTTGCACCGGAAGGGCACCCGACTACACTACGCGCGCTCCCGAGCCCGCCGTCCGGAGGAACGCCCGTGACCACCGCTCCCCGCATCCCGACGCCCCTGCTGCAGGGCGAGGAACGCCGCATCGAGGTGCCCGGCGGCACGCTCGCGGCCCGGGCCTGGGGCGACCCCGCGGGGCGTCCCTTCCTCGCGCTCCACGGCTGGCTCGACAACGCCAACACCTTCAACCGCCTCGCGCCGCTGCTGCCGGAACTGCAGCTCGTGGCGCTGGACTTCGCCGGCCACGGCCGTTCGGACCACCGGCCTCCGGGCGCCCACTACCTTCCGCTCCTGGACGTGCAGGACGTGATCGCCGCCGCCGAGGCCCTCGGCTGGAAGGAGTTCGGGATCATCGGCCACTCCATGGGCGCGGGCATCGCCTCGGAGACCGCGGGTCTGTTCCCCGAGCGCGTCCGGGAGGCCGTGCTGATCGACGGCATGGTCCACCACGAGGGGGGCCCTGCCGACGGGAACGCCCGCAACCGCCTGGCCATCGAGCAGATGCTCGCGGCTCACGGGAAGCGTCCGCCGGTCTACCCGGATCTCGACGCCATGGCCCGCCGCGTGACCGAGGCGACGGACCAGAGCTTCGAGGCCGCGATCGAGCTCGTGGCGCGGGGCCACAAGGAGGTCGAGGGCGGCGTCACCTGGCGCACGGACCCGCGGATCCGCTTCGCGACGCCGGTGCGCGCGACGGCCCGGCAGATCGACGCGCTCATGGCCGCCACGGAGGCCCGCACGCTGCTCCTGATCGCCCGGGACGGAGACCGCTGGTATCGCTCCGGCGTGGAGCGACGGGCCGAGCACCACCGCTTCCTCACGGTGGAGGAGATGGACGGTCCCCACCACGTGCACCTCGAGCCCGCCTGGCACGAGGAGGTGGCGCGGCGCGTGCGTGCCTTCCTCGGGCTCACGGCCGCCTAGGTGACCCGACCGGGGACCGCACTCCTCCTCGCGGCCTGCCTCGCCGCCCCGGCGATCGCCCGGGGCGACCTGTTCCCGGGCCTCCCGGACGCGATCGTCTGCTCCGTGCGCGATCCCACCGGCGTCCTGCCCTGGGACGAGCTCGTCTTCTACCCGAGCGCGCGCATGCGCGGCGGCGACACGCTCTACAAGACCCTCACGAGCGATCCCGTGGTGCTGATCGTCCGCGCCGACGGCGTGGTGGACGCGGCGAACCTCGCGGACTGCGACGGCCGCCGCGTCGACGAACTGCGCCGCGCCGGCCGCGCCCGGGACCTCGGCACGGAGGCTTCGCCGGACGGGGATTGACTGTACGTTCGTACAGTATCAGGATCGGCCCATGACGCTGATTCCCGCCCGCACCCTCGACGACGCGCCCCTGGTCCTGACCGGCCGGGGCGCCGTGTCGAATCCCGTCGGACGCTTCGCCCGGGAGCGGGTCGAGGCGCAGGCGGACGGCTGGGACACGGATCCCGAGCTGCCGGAGTTCCTCGCCACCACGCTGCTGGCCGAGCGCGCGCGCACGGTGATCACGCGCAACGACTCGCCGGACGTGCCCTTCGACCGCTCCGTGAACCCCTACCGGGGCTGCGAGCACGGCTGCGTCTACTGCTACGCGCGGCCGGCCCACGCCTACGTGGACCTCTCGCCGGGTATCGACTTCGAGACGCGCCTGTTCTTCAAGGAGGACGCGCCGCGGCTCCTGGCCCGGGAGCTCGCGAAGGCGAGCTACGTCTGCCGGCCCATGGCGCTCGGCACGAACACCGATCCCTACCAGCCCGTGGAACGGCGCACGCGGCTCACGCGCAGCCTGATCGAGGTGCTCGCCGCGCACGGCCATCCGCTCACCATCACCACGCGGAGCGCCCTCGTGCTCCGCGACCTCGACCTGCTCGTGCCGCTGGCGGAACGCGGGCTCGTGTCCGTGGCGATCAGCCTGACGACCCTCGACGACGAGCTGAAGCGGCGCATGGAGCCGCGGGCGCCGGGCGCCGCGGCGCGCCTGCGGACGATCCGGGCCCTGCGCGACGCCGGCGTGCCCGTGGGCGTGATGACCGCACCCCTGATCCCGGCCATCAACGACGGCGAGCTCGAGGCCCTGCTCGACGCCGCCGCGGAGGCCGGGGCGACCCATGCGAGCTGGATCCTGCTGCGCCTGCCCCACGAGGTGGCGCCGCTCTTCGAGGACTGGCTCCGGGCACACTTCCCGGAGCGCGCCGAGCGGGTGCTCTCCCTCGTGGCCCAGGCCCGCGGCGGGCGCCGCAACGACCCGCGCTTCGGCGTGCGCATGACCGGCAGCGGCCCCTACGCCGCCCTCCTCGACCGGCGCTTCACGGTCGCCGCCCGCCGCCTGGGCCTCGACGGCGCCTGGCCGACGCTCACCACCCGCCACTTCCGCGTGCCCGGCGACCTCCCTCAGCTCGATCTGTTCTGAACGAGCCGATCGCCGACTCCGTCGGCTTCCCACGGGCGTCGTGGGAAGCGCACGCAGTGCGCGATGCGTTCGCCTCGATTTCCTCGGGCTCGCGTCACCGCTGAAGCGGGCTCCCACAGGAGAAGTGCCGCCACGCCTGTGGGAGCAGACTTCAGTCGCGATCCTGCATCGAATCCCCGCAAACGCTGGCGATCGCCGACTCCGTCGGCTTCCCACGGGCCCCGTGGGAAGCGCACGCAGTGCGCGATGCAGTCGTCTCGATTCCCTCGGGCTCGCGTCGCCGCTGAAGCGGGCTCCCACAGGAGAAGTGCCGCCACGCCTGTGGGAGCAGACTTCAGTCGCGACCCTGCATCGAATCCCCGCAGACGCTGGCGATCGCCGACTCCGTCGGCTTCCCACGAGCCTCGTGCGAAGCGCACGCAGTGC
>JAZBPF010000293.1:0-7713 GCA_036351515.1 Pseudomonadales bacterium
CGAGTCCATCGCCGTGCGGGGCCCCGTCATCGGCGGCATCGCCTACATGCTGTTCGCGGGCGTACCGATGTTCATCGGCGTGGCCGCGCTCCTGATCCTGCCCGAGGGGGAAGGGCTGCTCGAGACCGATGCCGAGCAGCTCGTGCCGGGGCTCGTGCTCGGGCACATGCCGCTCGCGGTGCAGGTGCTGTTCTTCGGGGCGCTGCTCTCGGCGATCATGTCCACGGCCTCGGCGACGCTGCTCGCGCCCGCGACGACCTTCGTCGAGAACATCCTCCGGGACCTCGTGGACCTGCCGCCGGAGCGCCTGCTCCCGGCCATGCGCGTCACCGTGGGCGTCTTCGCCCTCGCGGTGCTGGCCTACGCGATCGTCATGGACGGGACGCCCATCTACGACCTCGTGGCCATGGCCTACCAGTTCCCCGTCGTCGGCGCGTTCTGGCCCCTGGCCGCGGGGCTCTTCGGCACCCGCGCCTCCACGCGTAGCGCGGTGCTGTCCATCGTCGCCGGCATGGGCGTGTGGGCGGTGCTCGCGTTCTCGCCCCTCGGGCGCGTCTGCCCGGAGGTGCTCGGCGGTTTCGTCGCCGGCGGCCTCGGCATGTGGCTCGGGATCCGGCTCTGGCCGGCCGGGGAACGCTCCGGGACGGTTCCCGCGCGCGGGTAGTGCCGCGCGCCCCGTGCTAGCGTGGGGCCCGGGCTCCATGACAGCGGGGAAAGGGACATGGTCCGCTTCCAGCTCAACGGTCGACCCGTGGAGGTCGACGTCGCTCCCGAGACGCCCCTGCTCTGGGTGATCCGCGAGGAACTCGGCCTCCGGGGGACCAAGTTCGGCTGCGGGATCGGTCAGTGCGGCGCCTGCACGGTGCATCTGCGCGGCGCGGCCGTCCGCTCCTGCTCGACGCCGCTGTCGGCGGCGCAGGACGCCTCGGTCGTCACCATCGAGGGGTTGTCGGAGGACGGCGACCATCCGCTCCAGCGCGCCTGGATCGAGACCCAGGTCCCGCAGTGCGGCTACTGCCAGTCGGGTCAGATCATGCAGGCGGCGGCGCTCCTCGCCGATCGGCCCGAGCCCACGGACGCCGACATCGACGAGGTCATGAACGGCAACCTCTGCCGCTGCATGGCCTACGGCCGGATCCGCCGCGCGATCCACCTCGCCGCCCGGGAGCTCGCGGGCGAGGAGGTGCGGGATGCCTAAGTTTCCGGAATTCGCCCGCGCCGGCGTCACCGCCGCGACGCCTGCGCTCCCGCGCCCCGGTTTCTCGCGCCGGGGCTTCCTCGTCGGCAGCCTCGGCGGTTCCCTGGTCCTGGCCTTCACGGCGACGGGCTGCAGTCCCGGCGAGGAGGCGGGCGAGGCCGCCCGCACGCTCGAGGCCGGGAGCTGGGAGCCGACGCTCTACTACCGCATCGACCCCGACGGCACGATCACCGTGAACGTCACCGAGGCCGAGATGGGGCAGCACGTGGGCACGGCCCTCGCCCGCATCGTCGCCGAGGAGCTCGAGGCGGACTGGAGCCGCGTGAAGTTGCACCACGTCGACAGCGATCCGAAATGGGGGCTCATGGTCACCGGCGGCAGCTGGTCCGTGTGGCAGAACTTCGAGCTCCTCGGTCGCGCCGGCGCGGCAGGCCGGCAGGCGTTGCTGGAGGCCGGGGCCCGGTTCCTCGAGGTGCCGGCCGGCGAGGTCCGCGCCGAGGGCGGACGGGTGATCGCCGGGGAACGCTCCGTCTCCTACGGGGAACTCGTCGCCGCCGGGGCCGTGGATCGCGTGTACTCGGCGGAGGAGCTCGAGGCCCTGCCGCTGAAGCCCGCGTCCGAGCGCCGCCTCCTCGGCCGGCCGGTCACCGCCCTCGACGTGCCGGCGAAGTCACGCGGCGAGGCCGTCTACGGCATCGACGCGGAGGTCCCGGGCATGGTGCACGGGCGGCCGCTGCTGCCGCCCACGCGCCTCGGCTCCCGCGTGGAGTCCGTGGACGACACGGACGCGAAGGCGGTGCCGGGCTATCTGAAGACCCTGGTGCTCGACGACCCCTCGGGCACCGTGCCCGGCTGGGCCGTGGTGCTCGCCGACTCCTTCCACGCCGCCCTCGCGGCCTCGGAGAAGGTGCGGGTGACCTGGACGCCCGGGGACACCGCGGAGGTCTCCGAGGAAGACGTCCTCGCACGCGGCTTCGCCCTCGTCGAGGCGCCGGAGGGCGGGGCGCTCGTGCGCGACGACGCCGGCGTGGACGAGGCCTTCGCCGATGCCGACCGCGTCCTCGAGGCCGACTACACGACGGCGACGGCGCTCCACTTCCAGCTCGAGCCGGTGAACGCCCTCGCGCTCGAGCGGGACGGCCGCTGGGAGATCCACACGGGCAACCAGTGGCAGTCGCTGATCCTGCCCACGCTCGCGACGGCCCTCGGCGTCCCCGAGGAGCGCATCGTGCTCAAGACCTACCTCCTCGGGGGCGGCTTCGGCCGGCGCCTGAACGGGGACTACACGGTGCCGGCCGCGCTGGCGGCGAAGGCGCACGGCGGCCCCGTGAAGCTCCTGCTCACCCGCGAGGACGACGCGCGCTTCGATTCCGTGCGCTCGGCGTCGGCCCAGCGGCTCCGCGCGGCGCTCGACGCCGACGGCCGGGTGCTCGCCATGGAGCACCATGCGGCCGCCGGCTGGCCCACGCAGGTGATGGTGCCGGCCTTCATGCCCGACGGCGTGAACGGTGTGCCCTACGACCCCTTCTCCATCAGCGGGGCCGATCACTGGTACGACCTCGGGGCGCACCGCGTCCGCGCCCTGTCCAACGATCTCGCCAACCGCACCTTCCGACCGGGCTGGCTCCGGTCCGTGGGCCCGGGCTGGACCAACTGGGCTCTCGAGTCCTTCGTCGACGAGCTCGCCCGGGCCGCCGGCGAGGACCCGGTGGCCTTCCGCCTCGCCCGCCTGCGCCCCGAGGGCCGGAACGCGGGCGAGGCGCCGAACTCCGTCGGTGGCGCCGGCCGGCAGGCCGAAGTGCTGCGGCGCGTCGCGGAGCGCGTCGGGGCCACGGAGGGGCTTCCGGACGGAACCGGCATCGGCTTCGCCACGACCTTCGGCCAGGAACGGGCCATGCCCACCTGGTGCGCCTGTGCGGCGCGGGTCCGCGTCGACCGCGAGAGCGGGGCCGTGAAGCTCGAGAAGCTCTGGCTGGTGATCGACGCGGGGACCATCGTCGATCCGGACGGCGCCCTCGCGCAGGCGGAAGGCGCGGCCCTCTGGGGCGTGAGCCTCGCGCTCCACGAGGGCACCCGCTTCGAGCAGGGCCAGGTAGTCGACCGGAACCTCGACGGCTACACGCCCCTGCGCATGGCGGACGTGCCCGAGCTCGACGTGGAGCTCGTTCCGAGCGACGCCATGCCCGTGGGCATGGGGGAGCCCGCCACGACGGTGGTGGGCCCGGCGATCGGCAACGCGATCTTCGCGGCCGTCGGGGCCCGGGTCCGGCACCTGCCGATCCGCCTGGAGGCCGTGCGGGCGGCGCTGCAGGCCTGAGCCGCGCCGGGGCTGCTTGACCCGGGTCAAGCCCCGGGGCGCCCGGCCGGACCATACTGCGCGCTTCCGTCCGTCGCAGGGAGCGCGCGTCCGTGACCGAACCGGCTCCCACCCCCCCGTCGCCGGTCACGCTCGCCGGCCGGGGCCTGACCAAGGTCTACCGCGCCGGCCTCGTCGAGATCCACGCCCTGCGCGGCGTGGACGTCGAGCTGCGTCAGGGGGAGCTCGTCGTGCTCCTCGGGCCCTCCGGGAGCGGCAAGTCCACGCTCCTGAACATCCTCGGCGGCCTCGACACGCCCACGAGCGGCACGGTCCACTTCCGCGGCGCACCCCTGGACTTCGACGACGCGGGTGCGCTCACGCGCTTCCGGCGCGACCACGTGGGCTTCGTGTTCCAGTTCTACAACCTCATCGCGAGCCTCACGGCCGCGGAGAACGTCGCCCTCGTCACGGAGATCTCGCCCCGGCCCATGAAGCCCGCCGACGCCCTCGCCCTCGTGGGCCTCGGCGACCGGACCGGCGCCTTCCCCGCGGAGCTCTCGGGCGGCGAGCAGCAGCGCGTGGCGATCGCCCGGGCCATCGCCAAGCAGCCCGACGTGCTCCTCTGCGACGAGCCCACGGGCGCGCTGGACAGCCACACGGGCGTGCGCGTACTCGAGGCCATCGACCGGGTGAACCGGGAGCTCGGGACGACGACGGCGCTCATCACCCACAACTCGGGCATCGCCGCCATGGCGGACCGCGTGTTCCGCTTCGCCGACGGCCGCATCGACGCCGTGGAGGAGAACGCGACGCGCCTCGCCCCCGACCAGCTGAGCTGGTGAGCGGGGCCCGGCCGTGCATCCCCTCGACCACAAGCTCCTGCGCGACCTCTGGCGCCTGCGCGTGCAGGCGCTCGCGGTGGCGCTCATCGTCGCCTCCGGGGTCGCGGTCCTGGTCATGTCCCTCGCCGCCATCGAGGCGCTCGAGGACACGGCCGCGCGCTACTACGAGCGCCAGCGCTTCGCCGACGTCTTCGCCTCGGCCCGGCGCGTGCCCGAGGCCGTGGCGCGGGAGATCGCGGAGCTGCCCGGGGTGCGGGCGGTGGAGAGCCGCATCCGCCAGTTCGCCACGCTCGACGTCGGCGACTTCCCGGAGCCGGTCATGGCCTCCGTCGTGTCCGTCCCGGAGACCGGCCAGCCGGCCCTGAATCGCCTCGTGCTCCGCTCCGGGCGCTGGATCCAGCCCGGGCGCCCGGACGAGGTGCTCATCGCCGAGTCCTTCGCCGAGGGCCACGGCCTCGCCCCCGGCGACCGCTTCCACGCGCTCATGAACGGTCGCCGGCGCGAGCTCCGGGTGGTCGGCGTGGCGCTCTCGCCGGAGTACGTCTACGCCATCGGCCCCGGAGCCCTCATGCCCGACGCGAAGCGCTATGGCGCCCTGTGGATGGGGCGCGAGGCGCTGGAGGCGATCTGGGACCTCGACGGAGCCTTCGACGATCTGGCGCTCACGCTCTATCGCGGCGCGCGCAGCGAGGACGTGATCGAGCGCGTCGACGCCCTCCTCGATCCCTGGGGCGGCACGGGCGCCTACCCGCGCCGCGACCAGCTCTCGAACTGGTTCCTCATGAACGAGATCGAGCAGCTCCGGGCCATGGCGCAGATCCTGCCGACGATCTTCCTCGTGGTCGCGGCGTTCCTCACCAACATGGTGCTGGCGCGGCTCATCGCCATCGAGCGCAGCGAGATCGGGCTGCTCAAGGCCTTCGGCTACTCCGACTTCGCCGTGGGGCTGCACTACGCGAAGCTGGTGGTCGTCCTCGCGTCCCTCGGGGTCGTCCTCGGCTGGATCGCCGGCGATCTCTTCGGGCGCTGGACCACGGCGATCTACGCGGAGTTCTTCCGCTTCCCGCTGCTCGTCTATGCGCCCGGCGCCGGCGTGTTCCTGCTCTCGGGGCTCGTGAGCCTCGCCGCGGCCCTCGCCGGTGCCCTCGGTGCCGTACGCCGGGCCGTGGCGCTGCCGCCGGCGGAGGCCATGCGGCCGCCGGCCCCGCCGACGTTCCGGGGCCACGCGGACGGCGACGGTCGCCTCGCGCGGCTCCTGGACCAGCCGACGCGCATCGTCCTGCGCCAGGCCCTGCGCTTCCCCGTGCGCACCTTCCTGACGACGCTCGGGCTCGCGGCCTCCGTCGCCGTGCTCGTCATGTCCATGCAGTGGGTGGACGCCATCGAGGAGCTCGTCGACGACTACTTCTGGCGCCAGCAGCGCCAGGACGCCATGGTCGGGCTCGTCGAGGTCGAGGACGAGAGCGTGCTCGCCGAGGCCGAGCGGCTGCCCGGCGTGCTCGCCGCCGAGGGGCACCGCACCGTCGCCGCGCGGCTGCACGCCGGCCCCCGCAGTCGCCGCGAGGCGCTCATCGGCCTGCCCGCGGGCGGTGGCCTCGAGATCGTCCGCGATGCCGACGACCGGCCCGTGGCCGTGCCCGCGGACGGTCTGCTCGTCTCGACGACCGTCGCAGCGCTCCTCGCCGTCGACGTCGGGGACTCCGTGCGCGTCGAGTTCCTCGAGGGCAGCCGCGAAGAGCTCGAGATCCCCGTCGCGGCGCTCTTCGAGACGCTGCTCGGCACGCCCGTGTACATCGATCTCGCGGCCCTGAACCGGCGCCTCGACGACCCGCAGCTCGTGAACACGCTGCTGCTGAAGGTCGACTCCGCGCAGGAGGAGGCCTTCTTCGAGGCCCTGAAGGCGCTGCCCACGGCGTCGGGCCTCGTGCTCCGGCAGGCGTCCGTGACGCTGTTCCACGAGACCATCGCCGAGACCATGCTCATCTACACGGCGTTCTACGTGGTCTTCGCCTGCATCCTGTCCTTCGGCGTCGTCTACAACACGCTGCGCATCGCCCTGTCCGAGCGCGGCCGGGAACTCGCCACGCTCCGGGTGCTCGGCTTCCGCACCGGCGAGATCGGCTACATGCTCCTCGGCGAGGCGGCCCTCGTGGTCGTGCTCGCCCTGCCCGTGGGCTGCGTGCTCGGCTACGGTCTCGCCTGGCTCATCGCCGAGCAGTTCACCTCCGAGCTGTTCCGCGTCCCGCTGGCCGTGGGCCCGGACACCTACGGGCGCGCGGTGCTGGTCACGCTCGCCGCCGTCGGGCTCTGCGCCTTCGCCATGCAACGTCGCCTCGAGCATCTCGACCTGATCGCCGTCCTGAAGACCCGGGAGTAGCCATGCGTCCCCCCGCCCGCCGGATCCTGTTCTGGAGCGTCCCCGCCCTCGCGCTCGTCGTCGGTCTCGTCTGGGCGTTCACGCCGCGGGCCGTGGCCGTCGACCTCGCCGAGGTCGCGCGCGGCCCGCTGCTCGACACCATCGACGAGAAGGCCGAGACGCGCGTGAAGGACACCTTCGTCGTCTCCGCGCCGATTCCCGGTCGGGTGCTCCGGGCGACGCTCGAGCCCGGCGACGCGGTCATCGCCGGGGAGACCATCGTCGCGAGCATCGAGCCGAGCGATCCGACGCTCCTGGATCCGCGCGCCCAGGCCGAGGCGGAGGCGACCCTCGAGGCGGCACGCTCGGCCCTCGGCCTCGCCGAGGCGGAACTCGAGCAGGCGCGGGCCGAGCTCGACTTCGCCGCCGCCGAGCTCGATCGCGCCCGGCGCCTGCGCGAGCGCGGGGCCATCTCCGAGCAGGGCGTGGACGAGGCGGAGCGCGCCTACCGGACCCGCCGCGCCGCGGTCATGACCGCGGAGGCGGCCCTGGACGTGCGCCGGCACGAGTTCGACGTGGCCCAGGCGCGGCTCATCACCGCCGTGGACACGCGGGGCCTCGCGGGCCCCTGTGCCTGCGCGGACCTCACGGCGCCGATCACCGGACGCGTGCTCAAGGTCTTCCAGGAGAGCGAGGCCTTCGTGCCCGCGGGCACGCCCCTGCTCGAGATCGGCAATCCGGCGGAGCTCGAGATCGTCGCCGAGCTCCTCTCCGGCGACGCGGTCCAGGTGCAGGCCGGCCAGCGCGTGATCGTCGACCGCTGGGGCGGGGAGACGCCCCTCGAGGGTCGCGTCCGCCGCGTGGAGCCCTATGGCTTCACGAAGGTCTCGGCCCTCGGCATCGAGGAGCAGCGCGTGAACGTCCTCGTGGACCTCACGGGGCCGCCGGAGCGCTGGAGCGCCCTCGGCCACGGCTTCCGGGTCGAGGTGCGCATCGTCGTCTGGGAGCGCGAGGACGC
>JAZBPF010000294.1:0-7654 GCA_036351515.1 Pseudomonadales bacterium
AGGGTCTCCCGGTCCATGCCCTGGCCGTCGTCGGCCACCGTGAGGGCGGCGTAGTCCCCCGGCGGTGCGTCGAGGTCGGGATTCCGCGGCGGCGTCGTGATCCGCCGCGGTGCCAGCGAGAGGCGCACCTCGCCGGCGCCCTCGAGGGCGTCGCGCGCGTTGAGCACGAGGTTCAGCACCGCGTTCTCGAGCTGCGCCGGGTCCACGCGGCAGGGCCAGAGCCCCGCCGGGGTGTCCAGGGTCAGGCGCACGGCGGGTCCGAGGGTGGTGCGCAGCAGCGGCTGCAGCTGCTCGAGGGTGCGCACCAGATCGACGTTCCGCGGGGCGAGCATCTGCCGCCGGGAGAAGGCGAGGAGCTGCTGCGTGAGCGTCGCGCCCCGCTGGGACGCCTGCAGGATCGGGGTCACGCACTCCTCGAGCTCCGGCTGGCCGGCGACGAGCTCGGCGAGCAGCTCCGCGTTGCCCATCACGATCCCGAGCAGGTTGTTGAAGTCGTGCGCGACGCCCCCCGTGAGCTGGCCGACGGCCTCCATCTTCTGCGCCTGGCGCAGCTTCTCCTCGGTGATCCGCGTCTCGGTGACGTCCGTGCCGGTCATGAGGATCATGGGCGCGTCGCCCACGCGGAGCGTCTCCACGTTCACGACGAGCTGCACCGGCCCGTTCCGGCCGTAGGTCGTGACCTCGAAGTCCCGCAGGCGTCCGTCGCCGGCGGCGACGGCGTCGAGGACCCGCTGGCGGTTCTCCACGGTGCCCCAGATGCCGAGCTCCATGGCGGTCCGGCCGATGGCCTCCTCCCGGGCGTAGCCGGAGACGCGCACCCACTCGTCGTTCACCTCCGCGAACTCGCCGCTGCCGGCGTGGGTGATGGAGACGATGTTCCGGCTCGAGGCGAAGGACTTGGTGAGCAGCTCGTTCGTGTGCGCGAGGGCCCGGACGGCCTCGTGCCGGTCCGTCACGTCCCGGGTGTTCACGAGCACGTGGAGGCGGCCCGCGAACTCGAGGGCGAGGCCCGAGGCCTCGATGTGCCGCCAGCGCCCGTCCCCGTGGCGGAAGCGGAGCTCCACGGTCTCGTCCTCGCGCTCGCCGCCGAGCACGCGGCCGATCGCCTCCAGCGTCCGCGCCTGATCCTCCGGATGGACGAACTCGGCGACGGGGCGGCCGAGCATGGTGGCGGGGTCGTGACCGAGGACGCGCTCCACGGACGGGCTCTGGTAGACGATGTGCCCCCCGGCGTCGAGCACCGTGATCACGTCGAGGGACCGTTCCGCGAGCAGCCGGAAGAAGGCCGGGTCGCGCGTCGGGTCGCCCGGATCGTCGTCGGCCGTCATCGGGGCCGGCTCCTGCGGGGGGGCGTCGCGTTCATCCCCGCAGCATAGACCGGATTCCCGCCGGTCAGCGGAGCGGAGCGCGGGGCGCCTCGGCGGAGAGTTCGAGGGCGGCAGCGCCGGAGTCCGTGAGCGTCTGCGTGCGCAGCAGCACGAGCGGCGCCAGCGCATCGAAGTCCACGATCAGCGCCGTCGGATCGGCCTCGCAGCGGAAGCGCCAGGTCACGAGGCCGTCGGCGTGCGGTCCGTGGTCGTGCGCCGCATCCTCGTCGTGCTCGTGCTCGTGCTCGTGCTCGTGCTCGTGCTCGTGCTCGTGCTCGTGCTCCAGGGGCGCCGTGAAGGCCTCCGGCAGCGTGAAGTCCGCGGCCCGTCGCTCGCACGCCGCTCCCTCGAAGCGGAAGAGGGGCGCCGCCAGCAGGGCGTCCCGGCGAGCCGCCACCGCTGCGCGCTCGTCGTCGGTCTCCGGCGCGCGCTCGCGACCGACGAGATCGGCGAGGGGCGCCGTGAGGAGCAGCTCCACGGCGCCGTTCTCCACGGCCACGGCCAGCTCCCCGACGCCGTGCTCGTGAGCGCCGCCCGCGGCTTCCGCGAGGGCCGGCAGGGACCCGAGGGCGAGCAGGAGCAGAGGAATGCGCGGTCTCACGAGCGGGTCCTCCCGAGGCTGTAGTTGCGCAGGTGCGCCACCGCCACCGCGGTTGCGCCGGCCACGGTCACGACCGTCTCCGTGGTCTCGTCGGGCGCGAGGAGGGCGCCCGCGAGCATGCCGGTCAGGCCCGCGGCGGCGAGGAGCACGAGGCCGATCCGGCGATGCTGACGGAATCCGAGGCCGATGCCCACGGCCGACAGGGGGATCGCCGCGCCCACGGCCCAGAGGTGGAAGGTCTCGTCCTGCCAGAGGCCCGGCACGGCCCAGGGCGCGATGGACAGCGCCAGCGGCACGAGCAGGCAGTGGGCGAGGCAGGCGAGCGAGACGCCCACGGCGGCGGGGTCCGTCCAGCGCAGGGCGCGTTCCTTCTCCACAGGCACCCCGCTCACCCGAGCAGATCCAGCGTGAGCACCAGGCGCGGACGGTCCTGGGGCGGGGAGCGATGGACGACGCCCCGCACGCGCGCGTCCTCGCAGGCGCTGCCCTTCAGGAACCCGACGGCGCCCGTCGCGAGTTCGTGGATCCGGCCTCCGGGCCGGAGCGGCGCGGGCTCCCGGGCCGGATCGTCGCTGCGCCGGGCGAACGCCACCTCGTCGACCTCCGGCTCGGGGATCCACTCGGTGCCGGTGCCCGCGAAGGTCGTGATCACGCGGCAGGGCACGCGGTCGACGTGGAAGCGCGGGCACAGGGGCCGCCGCAGGTGCGCCAGGCGCAGCCCCAGGAGACGGGCGTCGAAGAGCGTCGCGAAGACGTCGGCGATCCAGTCCACCCGGTCGAACCAGGCCGCGTGCCCGGGCGTCTCCCGCAGCACGGTCGGGACCGCAGCGTGGCAGGCCAGCGGGCGCCCGGGCTCCAGCTCGAAGGAGGCCGCCTCGAAGCGCCCCGGCTCCAGCAGCGCCTCGGCGAAGGCCGAGCACGCGCTCGGCGCGCCGTCGTCGAACGCGACCAGTTCGACCTCGGGTTCGAGGAGCTCGGGAAGGTCGTCCACCGAGGCGGTGACGAGATGCCGGCTCATGCTACGCTCTCCGGGATGTGATCAGATGTTATAACGTAACACATCTTTCCCGGGGCGCCGCCTGCGCAGCCCCGCGCCTCCGAGGAGGGGCACGTCATGCGTCCGAGGGAAATCGCCGGGGTCCTGTTCGCGCTCGTCTGCGGGGTTGCCCTCGCCGCACCGGGGCACGGCCCCGACCACGGGCCCGGTGAGGGCGCCGGGCACGGTGCGGAGGCGGGCCACGCGGCGAACGAACACATGAACCAGCGCCCCTTCGAGGAGCTGGTCCGGAACTTCGAGAGCGAGGAGCGCATGGCCTGGCAGAGGCCGGACGCGCTCGTCTCGCGCCTCGGGGCGCTCGAGGGGCGGACCGTCGCCGACATCGGCAGCGGCTCGGGCTTTCTCGCGTTCCGCATGGCCGACGCCGGGGCGCGGGTGCTCTGCATCGACATCGACGAGCGCTTCCTCGCCTACATCCTCGGCAAGCGCGACGCGCTGGGGCTCGGGGACCGCGTCGAGACTCGCCTGTCGCCCCCGGACCGGCCCGCCCTCGAGGCCGGCGAGGTGGACCTCGTGGTCACCGTGAACACCTATCACCACATCGAGGACCGGGTGGCCTACTTCCGCCTCGTGCGCGAAGCGCTCCGGCCCGGCGGCCGGCTCGTGGTCGTCGACTTCTCGGAAGGCGAGCTGCCCGTGGGCCCCGGTCCCGCCATGAAGATCCCCGCCGCCCGCATCGAGGAGGAGCTGCGGGCCGCCGGATTCAACGCGATCGAGGTCGACCGCGAGACCCTGCCCTGGCAGTTCGTGCTCACCGCGTCCTGACCCCGGCTGGCGCTCCGGCGCGCGCTCCGGGCATGCTCGGGCGGCGCCAGCGAGGGGAGGGATGCGCATGAGCGAAGCCGCGTCGTCGAGCGAACCGGTCCTCTACGAGACCCCGCGCCCGGGCGTGGCCCGGCTCGTGCTGAATCGACCGGAACGGGCCAACGCCCAGGACCACGCGCTCCTCTACGCCCTGAACGACGCCTTCGACCGCGCCGCCGCAGACGACGCGGTGAAGGTGATCGTCCTCGCGGCCGCGGGAAAGCACTTCTCCTCCGGCCACGACCTCGCCGGCGGCGCCTTCGACCTCGACGCGGCCGCGGTCGGTCCCTGGCGCGGCTTCGACGCGCCGGCCATGGAGGGGCACTGGGCCCGCGAGGAGGAGGTGTACTTCGGGCTCTGCTGGCGCTGGCGGAACCTGCCGAAGGTCACCATCGCGGAAGTGCAGGGGAAGGTGATCGCGGGGGGTATGATGCTGGTGTGGCCCTGCGACCTCGTGGTCGCGGCCGAGGACGCCACCTTCCAGGATCCCGTGGTCGCGCTCGGGGCGAACGGCGTCGAGTACTTCGCGCATCCCTGGGAGGTCGGGGTGCGCAAGGCGAAGGAGATGCTCTTCACCGGGCGCGCGATCACCGCCCGCGTGGCCCAGCGCTGCGGCATGGTGAACCGGGTGGTCCCGCCCGAGCGCCTGGCGGAGGAGACCCTGGCCCTCGCCGAGGAGATCGCGCAGCAGCCCGCCTTCGCGCTGAAGGCCGCCAAGGAATCCGTCAACCAGATGCAGGACGCCCAGGGCCTGCGCACGGCGCTGCGGGCGGCCATGAGCCTTCAGCAGCTCGCCCACGCCCAGAACTACCTGCTCCACGAGCTGCCCGTGCGCCCCGAGGGCGCGGAGCAGGTCCGCACCCTCGTGCGGAAGCCGCCCCTCGACGAATAGGGACTCTCAGCGGAAGCGGTAGACGGCACCGGCGCCGGGGGCGCTGTCGTCTCCCTCGTCTCCCGCAACGCCCGTCGCCGCGCTCGCCTCGCCCGGGGCACCCACGGCGAGGTGCTCGGCACCGATCGCCACGGCGCTCCCGAAGCGGTCGTCCGCGGCGGCGTTCGACGCCTTCAGGTACGCCTCGAGGTTCCAGTCCCCGGCGTCGTCCCGCAGGAACAGCCACACGGCGCCGGCGTCGCCGGCCGTGTCGTCCGTGGCGTCCCCGCCGACGCCGGTGGCGGCCGAATCCTCGCCCGGCGCGCCCACCGCGAGCGCGGCGTCCCGGAGCGCGAGCGCGCTGCCGAAGACGTCGTCGTCGCCGGTCTCGGCGCTCTTGAGGTACGCCTGCTGGGACCAGGCCCCGCTGCGGCGTTCGAAGAGGTAGACGGCGCCGGCCTCGGGCTCGGCGTCGTTGCCCTGGGCACCGGTCGCGCTCGCCTCGCCGGGAGCGCCGACCGCCAGGCGGTCGCCGTCCAGGGCCAGGGCGCTGCCGAAGCGGTCGAAGGCGTCCGTGTTCGAGGCCTTCAGGTAGGCCTGCTGCCCCCAGACGCCGCCGCTGCGCGTGAAGACGTACACGGCACCGGCCTCGGCGGCGCTGTCGTCGGTCTGGCTGCCGCCGACCCCGGTCGCCGCGCTGCGCTCGTCCGGCGCCCCGACGGCGAGGGTGGCGCCGTCTAGGGCGACGGCGCTGCCGAACCGGTCGCCGCCGTTCGTGTTCGAGGCCTTGAGGTAGTTCTCCTGTTCCCAGCTGCTCCCGTCGCGGACGAACAGGTAGACGGCGCCCGCGTCGGGGGCATCGTCGTTGAAGTCGTCCGCGTTCAGGCCGAAGCCGAAGCTCGCCTCGCCCGGCGCGCCGACGGCGACGCGGTCGCCGGAGACCGCCACCGCGCTGCCGAAGCGGTCGAAGGCGCCGGCGTTCCGCGCCTTGAGGTAGGCCTGCTGGCGCCAGCTGCCGTTGCGGTCGCGCACGAAGACGAAGGCGGCGCCCGCCTCGGCGGCGCTGTCGTCCGTGGCATCCCCGTCCACGGACGTGGCGCCGCTCGCCTCGCCGGGGGCTCCGACCACGATCGTGTCGCCGTCGATGGCCACCGCCGTGCCGAAGGCGTCGAAGGCGTCCGGTTCCTCGGCCTTGAGGTAGGCCTCCTGGACCCAGGTGCCGTCCGCGTCCCGACCGAAGACGTAGACCGCCCCGGCCTCGGCGGCCGTGTCGCTGCCCTCGTTCCCGTCCACGCCGCCGTCGGCCCCGGCCTCCGCCGGTGCCCCGACCACGAGCCGTTCACCGTCGAGGGCCACGGCGGCGCCGAAGCGGTCGCCCGCGTCCGTGTTCGATGCCTTCCGGTATGCCTCCTGCGCCAGCGCCGCCACCGTCTCCTGTCGGACCTCCACGCGGTAGGTGCGCGTGGTCGTGCCGTCCTCGGCGGTGACGACGATCTCGCTCGTCGCGCTGCCGCCGACGAGTTCCGTCTCCGGGCCGGGTTCGCCCGAGTCCACGGCCCGCCCGTCGATGCGGAGGCGGGCCCCGCGGTCCTCGGCCGTGGCGATCACGCGGAAGCGGTCCGCGAGGAACCCGAGGGTTCCGGTGTAGTCCGGCTGGGCCGCCTGGAAGCGCTGGTCGAGGCGCCCGGGGGAGAGCGTCAGCGCCGACAGGTCGGCGTTCGTGGCCGGGGGCGGGGCCCGGTCCCCGTCCGCGGTGCCGAGGCCGCAGCCGGTCGTGCCCAGGAGCAGGAGGGCCGGGCCGACCCAGCGGAAGCGCGCGCCCATGCAGGGACTCTCCGGGAGGGGAAGCGTGGCCGAAAGTCGAGCACAGGGCTCGCGCGTCTGTCCACGGGCGACCGGCCGGGACGGAGGGGGCTTGCCAGAACGGAACGCGAAAGCGAATACTTCGCAACACCATCCGCATGGAGGAGGATCCACCCGTGTCCGTCGCCCGCTCGCTCGCCGACCCCGCCGACCTCGCCCAGCGCCACGCCGCCTGGAAAACGGACCACCCCCGGGGCTACCTCCGGGACGCGGCCCGGGACCTCCGCGTCTCCGAGGCCGAACTGCTCGTCGCCACCGGCGGGGAGGCGGTCACGCCCCTGCGCACCGACGACGTCCCCGGCCTGCTCGCCGCCGTGGCCGAGTGGGGCACGCTGCGCACCATGACGCGCAACGACCACGCCGTGATCGAGCACACGGGCCGCTACGACAACCTCCAGTTCTTCGGCCCCGCCATGGGGCAGACCGTGGGCTCCATCGACCTGCGCATCTTCGCCACCCGCTGGGCCCACGCCTTCGCCGTCGTGGCCGAGGGCCGCGACGGGCCCCGCTGCAGCCTCCAGGTCTTCGACCGGCACGGTGTGAACGTGCACAAGGTGTTCACGAACGACGTCGCCGCCTTCGAGGCGTTCCGTGACGCCTGGGCGGCCGGGAACGCCGGGGCGCTGCCCGCGGTGGAGGCGCCGGAGCCGGAGGCCGAGCGTCCCGACGGCGGGATCGACGCCGAAGCGCTCTGCGCGCGCTGGGACGCGCTCCAGGACACGCACGACTTCCACGGCCTGCTCCGCGAGCTCGGCGTCTCCCGCACCCAGGCGCTGCGCCTCGCCGGGACCGAGCGGGCCCGCCCGGTCGACCCCGCGGCCCTCGCCACGGCGCTCTCGGCGGCGGCCGAGACGGGCGAGAAGGTCATGATCTTCGTCGGCAATCCCGGCCTGGTGCAGATCTACATCGGCGAGATCCACCGGGTGGTCGCCACGGAAGGCTGGCTGAACGTCCTCGACCGGGACTTCAACCTCCACGTCCGCGACGGCGGCATCGACCGCGCCTGGGTGGTGACCAAGCCCACGCGCCACGGGCCCGTGCGCTCCCTGGAGTGCTACGCGGCCGACGGCTCCACGGTGCTGCAGCTCTTC
>JAZBPF010000295.1:0-2899 GCA_036351515.1 Pseudomonadales bacterium
CCCGCGCGACCATGTCCACGGAACCCTCCGGTTCCGCCCGTGCCCGCTTCGGCACGGTCCTCGGCCACGCCCCCGGCGGCGTGCCGGTCCACTCCTGCGACTACGACTCCGCCCGCGAAGACGAGCTGCCGAACCGGCACGCCTACCGGAGCTACGTCGACGGGATCTTCATGGGCTACAAGTGGCAGTGCGTGGAGCTCGCCCGGCGCTGGATGTACGTCACGCGCGGCTGGCTCTTCGACGACGTGGCCATGGCCTACGACATCTTCGACCTGCGGTCCGTGCGCGTCGTCGGCGAGGACCGGCGCCTGCCGCTGCGCGCCTTCCGCAACGGCTCGCCGCGGCCGCCCGAGGTGGGCAGCCTGCTGATCTGGGACGAGGGCGGTCACTTCGAACGCACGGGGCACGTGGCCGTGGTGGTCGCGGTGCACGCCGACCGCGTGCACATCGCGGAGCAGAACCACGAGGATCGCGTCTGGGATCCGACGCTCGGTTGTTCGCGCGTGCTCGACGCCCGAACGGCAGAGGACGGCAGCTACTGGATCGCCTGCGGTCCCGGGGAGCCGGAGCTCCTCGGCTGGATGACGCAGACCGAGGACGCGAGCTGGGCGGAGCCCACGGAGGAGGAGGATCCGGCCCAGCTCGAGCTCGCCCTGCGCACGGTGCCCGAGACGAGCGACGCCCGCCGCGCCTGGCTGAACGAGGCGAATCCGGAGGAGGCGGCCTACGTCGCCGCCGTCGGACAGCGCCTCTCGACCCGTCCCCAGGACGCCCTGCGCTGGGTCGCCCTGTCGCGCAGCGGCGTGGAGCTCGTCGAGCATGCGACGAACGAACTCCACCACATGTTCCTGCACGCCACGGACTACGTGCTCCAGGACGACGAGCTGCTCGCCCGCTTCGATCTGCCCCCGGCGCTGTGGCCCCGGATCCACCAGTCCTGGGACAACCGGCGCAACCAGATCGTCACCGGCCGCTTCGACTTCTCCCTGTCCCGCCGGGGCCTGAAGGTCTACGAGTACAACTGCGACTCCGCCTCGTGCCACCTCGAGACGGGCCGCATCCAGGGCCGCTGGGCGGACCACGTCGGACTCTCCGAAGGGATCGACGCCGGCGCGGACCTCTTCGAGGATCTCGTGACCGCCTGGCGCCAGCGCCCCATCGACGGCGTCGTGCACGTGATGCTCGACCGGGACGACGAGGAGACCTACCACGCGCTCTACATGAAGCGGGCCATGGAGCGCGCCGGCCTCCGCTGTCGCATGCTCCACGGCCTGACGGGACTGCGCTGGCGCGAGGACGGGGAGATCGAGGACCCGGAGGGCGAGGTGATCCGCTGGGTCTGGAAGACCTGGGCCTGGGAGACGGCGCTCGACCAGATCCGCAGCGAATGCGAGGACGACGCCGAGCGCCTGCGCCGCTGGACGAACCGCGCGCGGCCGAGCGGCGCGCCGCGCCTCGTGGACGTGCTCCTGCGTCCGGAGGTGATGGTCTTCGAACCGCTCTGGACCCTGATCCCGAGCAACAAGGCGATCCTGCCGGTGCTCTGGCAGCTGTTCCCGAACCATCCCTACCTGCTGGAGACGACCTGGGAGCTCCACGCGGGGCTCCGGCGCCGGGGCTACGTCTCCAAGCCCATCGTCGGACGCTGCGGCGACAACATCACGCTGGTGGACCCGCGCGCCGAGCACCTCCTCGAGACCGGCGGGCGTTTCCAGCGTCGCGACCGCATCTACCAGGCGCTCTGGCCCCTGCCGCAGCTCGGCGGCGATCACGTGCAGCTCTGCAGCTTCACGGTGAGCGGCGCCTACTCCGGCGCCTGCGTGCGCGTGGACGCGAGCCCCGTGATCCGCAGCGACAGCGATCTGCTCGCGCTGCGGATCGTGGAGGACGGCGCGGCGCGCGGGTGAGCGAGGCTGCGGACCTCGGCCGCGATCCAGTTCCGGGCCGAAGACCTCGCCTGACTCGCCGGTGCGGATGAAGCTGGCTGTTACGAGCAAGCGGGCACGAGGTCTGTGGGAGCCTGCTTCAGCGGCGACGACAGCGTCGGGCGATGCTGTCGCGGCTGAAGCCGGCTCCCACAGGAGGCGGAGGCACGGCCGCCGTGACAGCCGACTTCGGTCGCGCCGGCGGGCCGGGCGCCCCCCTGGCCATTTGCATCGGACCGGATGGCCTCTGTTACGGTGCATGGCGTCGGGCGGTCACGGATCGCGCCGATCCCGCCCCGCCCTTCCCACACTCATCGTCCGACGGAGGTGACTCATGATCACCCGAGACGTGATGACGCCCCATGCCGAGTACCTGACGAAGAACGCCACCGTGAAGGAGGCGGCATTGCGCATGGTCCGCGAGAAGGCGGGCTTCCTCCCCGTGAGCGACGAGCAGCAGCAGAAGCTCGTCGGGGCCGTGACCGACCGCGACCTCGTCGTCCGGGCGATCGCACGGGGCAAGGATCCGGAGACGACGAAGCTCTCCGAGGTCCTGAGCGAGCCGGTGCTCTACTGCTACGAGGAGGACCACGTGGACGACGTGGCCCGGAACATGATGGAGAACGACTGCTACCGCCTCGTCGTGCTCGAGAATCCGGACACGAAGCGCCTGACCGGCGTCGTTTCCCTCAACGACATCGCGCACAGCGACAAGGCGCGCACGGCCGGCAACGCCGCGGCGGGCATCCGGCCGGTGGTTGGGTGAGGCCGCATTCGGTCCGCACTGACGGCAGTCGCGGCTGAAGCCGGCTCCCACAGGGGCCGAGTCGAAGCGTACTGTGGGAGCCCGCTTCAGCGGCGACCTGTCGCCGGATCGGAGAGAAATCTCGCCGGATCGGAGAAAAATCGCGGCTGAAGCCAGCTCCCACAGAGAGCACAGCGGTCGCCCGATCGAAACGACCTCGACCAGCGTA
>JAZBPF010000296.1:0-3935 GCA_036351515.1 Pseudomonadales bacterium
ACGTAGCGGACGCCGTGGACGAGGAACTCACGGAGATTGCGCCGCATCGCCGCGAGGCGGCCGTCCAGTTCGACGAGGAGCTGAGCGCGCATCGCGCGCTTCGTGGCGGCGTGGACCTCGGATGCGCTCATGCCGAGCTCCGCGGCAAGCTCGCCGTAGCTGCGGCGCTCGGGGGCGACCAGGAGCTTGAGGGCCACCAGCACGTCCTGGGGTTTGAGATTCATGGCTCATTTGCTATTCGCGATTTGCGAACAGCAAAGATAGTTCGCGATGTCCGGGACCGCAAGCCAGTCGGAGCGCGCGGAGCAGTGCGTGCGGACGGCTCTGGGAAGGAACCTCCATGAAGAAAGCGCTTCGAGCGCCCGCTCCAGGGTCCCATGCATGCACCATCATGCCTGCGGGAGTGGTAAGTTTTGACGCAAAACTCCAACCGGCGAGACGCGCAGGTGCCCCCGAAGACGAAACGCGAACCCCGTGAGCAGCCGAGCTATCGGCTGAGCGAAGCGGCGCACTATCTCAACGTGCCCGTCTCGACGGTGCGCTGGTGGGCCCTGGGCCGGGACCACTATGCGCCGCTGATCACCCCGGCCTCGACGCAGCCCGTGCTGCTCTCGTTCCTGAACCTGGTCGAGCTCCACGTCCTCGCCGCGATCCGGCGGCATCACAACGTTCCCCTGCCGAAGATCCGGAACGCGATCGATTTCCTGGGCCGGCGCTTCCGGTCCCGCCATCCGTTGCTCGCCCGAGAGCTCCAGACCGACGGCCTGGATCTCTTCATCGACTACTTCGGAAGCCTCGTGAACATCAGCGCGGACGGCCAGACGGCCATGCGCTCCGTCCTCGAGGCCGCGCTCCGGCGCATCGAACGGGACGCGGCCGGCATCCCGATCCGCCTCTACCCGTTCGCGCGCTCACGGATCGACGATTCGCCCAGCATCGTCGTGATCGACCCGCGCGTCTCCGCAGGCCGCCCCGTGATCGCAGGGACCGGTCTCGCTACGGAAATCATCGCCGAGCGCTTCAAGGCCGGAGAGTCCATCGAGGAGCTCGCGCGCGACTACGACCGCCCGGAAAAGGAAATCCAGGAGGCGTTGCGCTGTGAGCTCGAGGCCGCGTAGGGGCCCTACGCTCTTCCTTGACCGCAACCTCGGCGGCCACATCGTCGCCGACCTCCTGCGCGAGGCGGAGATCCCTTTCCAGCGTCACGACGACGTGCTGCCGAGCGACGCACCCGACGAGGACTGGATCGAGCTCTGCGCGCAACACGACTGGATCGCCGTCACGCGCGACAAGCGCATCCGCTACCGCCATGCCGAGATCGAGGCCATCGTCGCGAGCCGAGCGGCGGTCGTCGTGATCCGGTCGAAGACCGCAACGGGGCAGAGCATGGGAGCGCTGCTCGTGGCCGCCTACCCGCGCATCACTCGTTTCGCGGCGGACCACGCGAGACCCTTCATCGTCGGGCTGGACGGATCCGGAAGGCTGCGGCCGTACGAACTCACGTAGGAACGACCCGTCGGCACGGCGACAGCCTGCTGCGTACACGCGCGCAGGGAACACGTCGCGCTGCTCGTCAACCGGCATCCCGGAGCTCTTCTCGGATCACGCGCCGGAGCGTGGATTCGAGCGACTCGCGCTTCGACTCGATGTGGCTCCGGAGGGCCGCATTGATCTCCGATTGGTAGTTGCCGCCGCCCGCCTCGTGCACCTGTGCCTTGAACCACGCCAGGACGTCGTCGTCGAGCCTGATGGTGATGCGGGTCTTTCCGGGCTGGCTGGACAGCACCGGCCCGCGCTTGGCGTCTGCAAAGTCGTACCCATCGCGCATATCCGTCCTCACCGTAGAGAAGGGGCTCGGCTCGGTGGGCACTACAGTCCCAGCGCGTTCATGCGCTGGGAAACGAATCGCTCCTCGTTCTGCGCGTCCAGGTCAGCTCGAGGGAGCGCGGCCTCATCCTCGAGAGCGGTCCCGGCATCGGCGAAGTCGACTCCATGCTTCGGGAGGTTCGACGCCGCCCTTTGCGGATCCCCCTCCGCACCCATTCACGCATCGTATGCACGAACGTGCATACACTTCAATCGTTCGGGGCCGCGCCAGATCGGCCCGCGCCACGATCCGTGTCACGCTAGCGGCTCGCACGGAGGCATTCGCCATGGCTCAATACACTGCAGTCGTGAAGGAATCGGACGGCTGGTGGATCGGCTGGATCGAGGAGGTACCTGGCGTGAACTGCCAGGAAGCCACCCGCGAGGAGCTGCTCGACAGCCTGCGAGAAACGCTTCGCGAAGCGCTCGAGCTGAATCGTGGCGATTCCGGCGAGGCCCCGGATTCGTAGACGGCGGGGCGAATCCGAGCGACGTTTCGTCTGTCGGCATGGCTTCGAGGCAAAGCCCGGCGTAGATCCAGCGACAAAAGTGAGGCGAGCTTCGCCCGTCCGGGACCGGATTCGTCAATCAGCGGCCTGGTCGTCCAGGAGAAGCCGGGAGGCGAGCTCCAGGACCTCGATCACCTCCGACTCCGGGACCGAGGGAAAGTCCTCCAGGAACAGGGCGAGGGAGTCACCGGCCTCGAGGTACCGGAACAGGGTACGAACCGGCACGCGGGTGCCCCGAAAGGTGGGCGTCCCGCCGAGGATGTCGGGATCTCGCTGGATCGGCTGGGTCATCGACACTCTCCGAATCGAAACGCTCCCCGACGGTACGCCCTTCCGTCGTACCAGGCCCTGGAGCACCGACGCTTCGGCCAGCGGCCCGACGCGCGACCCCTGCCTCGAGGAGCTGGAGGTGAGGGTCCCGAAGCGTGCCTGCAGACCTGTCATCACTACCGGCGAGGCTCCGCTCCGGATCGGCAGAATGCCGAGAACTGGCTCAGCAGATTCACCAGCAGCGAGTTGAGGCTCACCCCCTCGTCCTCCGCCGCGAGCGCAAGCGCGCGGTGCAGACTCTTCGGCAGACGGAGCGTCACGCGACCGCTGTAATCGTCGGGCGGCACGATCGGCGGCGGGACCGCCAGGCCGTCCTGCTCGAGGGCAGCGGCCAGCGTCTCGATCGCGTCGATGACCAGCGCGTAGGCCTCCTCGTGCGTGTCCGCGTATTCGGTCAGATCCGGGAACTCGCGGACGCGCGCTTCGAAGAGGGTCTCGCCCTCGAATGTGCCGCGGCGGATGGTCACCCCGTAGGCGTGTGCGTCGATCGTCATCGCGCCCTCCACGTCACTCGCGCTCGCCCAGCGCCTGGGCGTGCATCTCGATCACTCGGCGGAGCTTGTGTACGTACACGGGCCGCACCTCGGGATCGCGTCCGTGCCCGCAGTCGAAGCTCGTCCCCAGAAAGTCGTCCAGACCGGCATGCGTCACGATCCGATGATTGCCCCGGCGGCCACGCCGCACGGTGAATCCCAGGGATTCGAGCAGGGCGACGAGCTCGCGACACCGGACGGCGCTGGCAGCCGGGCCGAGCCGGTCGGGGGCCCTCTGCCGTGCGGGCGACAGGTTCATGCGACACCATGGGTAGTGTCAAGAAAGGACGGACAGCGATAGCGGGTGGCGTGGTCGGCTTCTGCGCCGATCCGCTCCGCCGCTCCGGACACCAGACGCCAGGTGGGGGTTCGGGTTCCGGGCCGTGGAACCGAGTTCCAGGCAGGGACGAGCGTGAAAACGCGTAAGCCGGAAACGCCTGCGCGTGCATCCATGCAGGTCGTCCGCAGCGGGATCGCGAACGGAAGGCGAACCGGGAGGTGGGCGTCTGGCCAGGTGGACTGCGCGAAGTGCCTAGCTCTTCTCCGCCTCCTGGATCCGGCGATGCAGCTCCGCCGTCACCTTCCGCACGTGGTCGTAGTAGCTGTCGAACTTCTCGCGCAGCGTCGCGAAGGCCAGCGTCGAGTCCGTGGCGGTCATGAGCTGGGAGGCGACCGGGAGGACGTTCTCGAGGACGGA
>JAZBPF010000297.1:0-3423 GCA_036351515.1 Pseudomonadales bacterium
ACCCAGACGAGTCCGATCAGCACGGGATCCGACAGGACGTTGTAGAGCGCCCAGTGGTCGGTGCTCAGGATCCGCCGCGCCACCTCGTTCGCACCGGCGGAGAGGAGCGCCAGCGCGATCCACACGACATGGAGCACGCGCCAGCCCGACGCATCGATCCGGAGCCGATACGCCAGGGTCCGCTCCAGGAGACTCGGCCGGGCGAGCGCGCCGATCGCGAGCACCGACGCGAAGGCGGCCGCTCCGACCGTCGGGCGCACGAGCACGAAGGTCTCGTCGTCGAGCACGATGCCGATCGCCGTGAGGAGCAGGGCGAGCACGAGCGTCGCGACCGCCAGCCACGGCTGCCGACCGTCCCAGCGCCAGCGGATTCCCACTGCCAGGGCCGTCGCGACGACGGCGCCGGCCGCCGCCCAGAGGAGCCCGGCCGCGGCGTTCCCGGCGAGGAACACCAGCCCCGGAAGGATCTCGAGGACGAGACGACGGTCCATGCACTTCGCACCAACGAGCTGGAGACGGCGTCAGCGCGATGCTGCCGACGCGCAGGCCCCGTTCGACGCCTTCAGCGGTCGGGAGTCGCGGGGGAGGCAGGCTCCTGCACGGGGCGCCTCGGCGCGAAAGCCGGCCCCGGCCGGCGTCGCGTCCCGGGCGATGCATCGCGCGCCGAGAAGCTCGCAGGTGAAGCCTGCCCGCACAACGGCGCGTCGAAGCCTCCCTGTGGGAGCCGGCTTCAGCCGCGACAGCGTCGGCCGGGGCGTCTGTCGCGGCTGAAGCCGGCTCCCACAGTGAGCAGGTCGAAGTCGCGCTGTGCGAGCCAGCGCCGCCTCAGTGCGGATGCACGCGCACCGGCAGCTTCGTGATGCCGTGGACGAAGCTCGAGTTGAGGCGCTCCTCGGGGCCGACCACCTCCACCGTATGGAAGCGCTTCGTGATCTCCTCCCAGAGGATCCGCAGCTGCTGCTCCGCGAGGCGGTTGCCCATGCAGCGGTGGATGCCGAAGCCGAAGGACAGGTGGTGCCGGGCGTTCGGCCGGTCGATGCGGAACGCGTCCGGATCGGGGATCACCTCGTCGTCGCGGTTCCCCGAGACGTACCACATGAGCACCTGGTCGTCCTTGCGGATCGTTTTCCCGCGCAGCTCGACGTCCTCGTTGGCGGTGCGCCGCATGTAGGGCAGCGGCGTGTGCCAGCGGATGATCTCCGGAACCATGTTCGGGATGAGCGAGGGATCGGCACGGAGCTTGTCGTACTCGGCGGGATTCCGGTTCAGGGCGAGCACGCCGGCGCTCATGGAGTTCCGGGTGGTGTCGTTGCCGCCGACGATGAGCAGGATCAGGTTGCCGAGGAACTCGAAGGGCTGCATGTGCTTCGTGTTCTCGCCGTGGGCGAGCATGGAGATGAGATCGTCGCCCGGCTCGTCCCACTTCACGCGCTCGTTCCAGATCTCCGTGAAGCAGGCGAGGCACTCGAGGAGTTCGGCCCGGCGCTGCTCCATGCTGTCGACGATGCCCGTGCCCGGGGGCGCCGTGGCGACGTCGGACCAGCGCGTGAGGCGCCGGCGCTCCTCGAAGGGGAAGTCGAAGAGCGTCGCGAGCATCATGGTCGTGAGTTCGATGGACACGCGGTCCACCCAGTCGAAGGTCTCGCCCACGGGCAGCTCGTCGAGGACGCGCTCCGTGCGCGCCCGGATCGTGGCCTCGAGCTTCGCGAGGTTCCGGGGCGCGACCACGCCCTGCACCGTGGCCCGCTGCACGTCGTGCTTCGGCGGGTCCATGGCGATGAAGTTCGTGATGGGCAGGGCGCCCGGGAACGGGTCGGCGTCCACGGCGGGGCCGAGGGCGATGCCGTGGGCGGAGGAGAAGCGCTTGTGGTCCTTGTCGATGGCGAGGATGTCGTCGAACTTCGTCACGGACCAGTAGCGGCCGATGCGCGGCAGCTCGTTGAAGTGCACCGGATCCTCGGCGCGCAGGCGGCGGAAGTGCTCCCAGTGCAGGCCGCGCTGGAACAGCCGGCCGTCGATGACGTTCAGCTCCTCCAGGGGCACGGACCAGGGGTCCTCGAGCACCGGCGGCGCGTCGGGGCCGAGGAAGGGGTTGTTGTACTCGCGGACCTCCTCACGGGTCCCCTGCTCGATCGGCGTGGCTTCGCTCATGGCGCATCTCCCCTCGGGGCCCCGGTGCACGGCGCCTGGCCGTGTACCGTCCCGGGCCCGGTTCTCCCTCGCCCGAACATAGCGCAAGGAGCCCTCCGCGGTCCCGTGCCGCTCAGAGCTCCGGATGGACCCGCGGGCCGTGCGTCGTGCGCTCGTAGAACTCGGCGATGCGCAGGAGCAGCGGCTCGGAGAGGTGCGGCCCCACGAGCTGGAAGGCGAGCGGCAGGCCCTCGGAGGTGAAGCCCGCGGGCACGGTGACGCAGGGATGGCCGCTGTAGTCGAAGGGCGCCGTGAAGGTGATGGGCTCGGCGAACTCGGACTCCGCGAGCCGCTCCATGGCCTCGAGGGGCGGCGGCGGGAAGGGCATGGCCGGCAGCACGAGGGCGTCGACGCGCGTGAAGACCGCGTCCAGGTCGTGCCGATAGCGCTCCCGGGCCCGTTCGATGACCGCGTACTGGGTGCCCGAGGAACGGTGCCCGAGGTCCAGGAGCGCCGCCAGCGCGGGCCCGTAGCGCCGGCGCTGCGCCGGGAAGCGCTCCCCGTGCGCCAGGGCCGCCTCCACGCCGGTAGTCAGCGCCCAGCCGGAGATGAGGGCCGAGGCGTCCGGCAGCTCCACGGGCACCCGCCGGGCGCCACCGTCGGCGATGGCGTCCGCCGCGTCCAGCACCGTGCGCACCACCTCCGGCGCGACGCCGTCGCGGATCCAGCCCTCGTCCACGCCGATGCGCAGGCCCCGGACGTCCCCCGTGAGCGCCGCCTCGTAGTCGGGCACGGGCGCCGGGAGCGAGGTGGGATCGCGCGGGTCGTGGCCGGCGAGCACGCGGAGCATCCGCGCCGCGTCGCGCACGGAACGCGTCATGGGCCCGATGTGGTCCAGCGACTCCGCCAGCGGGAAGGCGCCGTGGCGGGAGACGCGCCCGTAGGTGGGCTTCACGCCCACGACGCCGCAGGCGGCGCAGGGAAAGCGGATCGAGCCCCCCGTGTCCGTGCCGAGGGCACCGAAGCAGAGCCCCGCGGCGACCGCGACCCCGGAGCCGCTCGAGGACACGCCGGTCCACACGTCCGGTGCCCAGGGATTCCGGGGAGGATCGATCTCCGGATGGTGGTTCGAGAAGGCGCCCTCGGTGAGCTGGAGCGTGCCCAGGATCACCGCCCCGGCCCGTTCCAGGCGCTCCACGACGGTGGCGTCGGCGTCGGCGATGCGGTCGGCGTAGACCGGGGAGCCGACGGTGGTCGGCACGCCGGCGACCTGGAGCAGATCCTTCACCGCCA
>JAZBPF010000298.1:0-2095 GCA_036351515.1 Pseudomonadales bacterium
CCCGGCGCACGGAGAGGATGGTGGTGCCGTGCATGCCGTTCACGCGTCCTTCTCCGTCTTCAGCACGATGGAGTCGATGTCCTCGCCGAGGAGCCGGACCTGGGCGTCCCGGACCCGGGAGCGGTCCGGGAAGGGGCCGACGAGCACCCGGTGCCAGGTCGTGCCCTCCCGCGTCACGCGCAGCGTGCGCGCCTCGAGGTCGAGCAGGAGGATCGCGGCGCGGCGACGGTCCGCGTCCTCGGCGCTGCGGAAGGCCCCGGCCTGCAGGAGATAGTCGACGTGCTCCGGCTCCGGCTCCTCCGGGCGAAGGTACTCCTCGACGTAGGGCACGAGCACCTCGGCTTCCCGGAGCACGTCCGGGAACTCGAAGCGGATCCCGGGCGGCTGGCTCGCCGCCGGCGCGTTCTCGGCGCTCGCGGCCGCCTCCCGCGGCGGCGGCTCGCGCAGGTCGAGGAGAAAGGCGATCGCGAGACCGCAGGCGAGGCCGGTCGCGAAGGGCAGCAGGGGGCCCCGGGCGGGCGGCGCCGGGGGCGGCGCCACGCGACGCGCGCCGGCGCTGCGGCCGGCGCGGTTGGAGCGTGCGGAATCGGCCTTGCTGGCGGGCACCGGGCGCGTCCGGGTCGCTGCGGGGTCGCAATCATACCGACGCCGCCGCGAGCGGGGCCACACGGGAGGGCGTTCGGTCGGCGGTCGCTCAGAAGGTGTCGAGGGGATCCACGTCGAGACTCCAGCGGGCCCGCCGCGCCTCGGGCAGCGCGTCGATGCGCGGGAGCGCCGTCGCGAGGGCGGCGTGGAGCGGCGCACGGCGCGCGGCCTGGAGCAGCAGCTGGGCGCGGAAGCGCCCCGCCCGACGCTCCATGGGCGCGGCCACCGGCCCGAGCACGGAAAGGCCGGTCCCCGCCGCGGCGCGCAGTTCGCGGGCGGCGGCCTCCAGGAACGCCGTGGCCGGCGCGGGCTCCGGGGCCTCCGCCCGCAGCAGCGCGAGGCGGCCGAAGGGCGGGAAGCCGAGGCTGCGGCGCTCCTCGAGGATGCGCGCGGCGAAGGCGCCGTAGCCCTCGCCGAGCAGGGCGCCGAGGCGCTCGTCCTCGGGATGGCGGGTCTGCACGAGCACCTCGCCCGGACGGTCCGCGCGGCCGGCGCGGCCCGCCACCTGCACGAGCTGCTGGGCGAGGCGCTCGCCCGCCCGGAAGTCGGCACTGAAGAGGCCCGCGTCGGCGTCGACGACCACCACGAGGGTGACGGCGGGGAAGTGGTGGCCCTTGGTGAGCATCTGCGTGCCGAGGAGGATCGCGGGCCGCCCGGAGGCGATCTCGTCGAGCACGGCCTCGAGCCGCGCCTGGCCGCGGACGGCGTCGCGGTCGATGCGGAGCACGGGCGTGTCCGGGAAGCGCTCGCGCAGGAGCGCCTCCGTGCGCTGCGTGCCGAGGCCCACGGGCATGGGTTCCGGCGCGCCACAGGCGGGGCAGCGCCCCGGCGGCGTGGCCTCGTGGCCGCAGTGGTGGCAGCGCAGCCGCGCCGGGCTCCGGTGCAGCGTCAGCCGCGCGTCGCAGCGCGGGCACTCGGCGGTCCAGCCGCAGTCGGCGCAGTGGAGCACCGGCGCGTAGCCCCGCCGGTTGAGGAACACGAGCACCTGCTCGCCGCTCTCGACGCGGGCGGCGACGGCGTCGAGGGTCGCGCGGGCGAGGCCCCGGTCCCCGGGGTCGCGGCGCAGGTCCACGAGCCGGTGCGCCGGCGGTCGGGCCCCGCCGGCGCGGGAGGTCAGGCGCAGCAGGCCGTAGCGGCCGGAGCGGGCGTTCTCGAGGCTCTCCAGGGACGGCGTGGCGGAGCCGAGCAGCACCGGGACGCCGCGGTCGGCGGCACGCTTCACGGCCACGTCCCGGGCCGAGTAGCGCACGCCGTCCTGCTGCTTGTAGCTCTCGTCGTGCTCCTCGTCGACGATCACGAGGCCGAGTTCCGGCAGCGGTGCCAGCACCGCGGAGCGGGTGCCGACGAGGATCCGGGCCCGGCCGCTGGCGGCGTCGCGCCAGGCGGCGAGGCGGGCGCCGGCGGCGAGCCCGGAATGGAGCACGGCGACCGGCTCGGGAAAGCGGGCGCG
>JAZBPF010000299.1:0-2160 GCA_036351515.1 Pseudomonadales bacterium
AGAACCGGGAACGCACCGAATGGCACTCCGTCGTCTGCTTCAATCGCCTCGCGGAGATCGCCGGGGAGTATCTCCGCAAGGGCTCGAAGGTGTACGTCGAAGGGGCCCTGCGCACGAGCTCCTGGGAGAGCGACGGCCAGACGCGCTACAAGACCGAGATCATCGCCAGCGAGATGCAGATGCTCGACTCCCGCGGGGTAGGTGGGGGCATGGGGGGCGGCTACGGCGGCCAGGCCGACTACGGCGGTGGTCAGCCGGCGGACTACGGTGCCGGCCAGGGCGGAGGACCTGGCGGGGGCCAGGGCGGCGGCCGGCCCCGTCAGCGTGCGCCGGAACCCGTGTCCAATCCCGACACGCTCGACGACTTCGACGACGACATCCCCTTCTGAGGCCGGCCCTGCCGGGCGTGCCGTCGCGTCGCCCGCTCAGAGCAGCAGCGCGAACAGGAGCGTGCCCAGCACCAGCCGGTAGATCACGAAGGGCATGAAGCCCACCCGGTCGACCAGGTCGAGGAAGAACCGGATGCAGGCCCAGGCCGCGATGGCCGAGGCCAGGAAGCCGACGCCGAGGGCCGACCAGTCCACGGCCCCCGGCGCGTCCAGGAGGTCCTTCAGGGCGAGCACCGCGGCGCCGGCGATCGTCGGGATCGAGAGCAGGAAGGAGAAGCGCGCGCAGGCGCCCCGGGAGAGCCCGAGGAGCAGCCCCGCGGTCATGGTGATCCCCGAGCGCGACGTGCCGGGGACGAGCGCGAGGCACTGGGCGAGCCCGATCAGCAGGGCGTCCCGGACCCCGAGGTCCGTCTCCGTCCGGGCCGCAGCGGCCGGGGCGCGCACCTCGCGCCGGTCCGCCCAGCCGAGGAGCAGGCCGAAGACGACGGTGGTCGTCGCGATCACCGCCACGGAGCGCAGGGACGTCTCGACGAGGTCCTTCAGGGCGAGGCCGGCGGCGATCACGGGCAGGGTCCCGAGGATCACGAGCAGTCCGAGCCGCAGCTCCGCGTTCATCCTTCCCTCGGCCCCCGCGCGGAGCGTGCCGCCGACGATCGCGAGCACGTCCCGGCGCAGGGCGACGAGCACGGCGAGGAGCGATCCGAGGTGCACGGCCACGTCGAAGGCGAGGCCCTGATCGGGCCAGCCGAGGATCCGGGCCGGCAGGATCAGGGGCGCGGAAGACGAGATCGGCAGGAATTCGGTGATCCCCTGGACGAGGGCGAGGAGCAGGGCCTGCAGCGGATCCAAGGGGATCTCCTTCACGGTCGGAGGGGGTGCGGGCCGGAGTCTAGCGGGGTCCGGCGTCGGAGGCAGGAGTCGTCCTTGAGCGCCGTCGACCCCCCTGCTAGCGTCCCGGCCCTGCGCAGCCTCGTTGCGCCCTGCCGCCGGAGCCCGCCTTGAGCGAGACCGATCTGTCCCAGACGGACGCGCCCGACACCCTGCCGCTCTTCCCGCTCTCCACGGTGCTCTTCCCCGGCGGCCTGCTGCCGCTGCAGGTGTTCGAGACCCGCTACATCGACATGGTGGGCCGGTGCATGCGCGAAGGCGCACCGTTCGGTGTCGTCCTGCTGGTCGAGGGCCGGGAGGCCCGCCGCGAGGTCGACGACCCCGCGCCGCGCTTCGCCGCCATCGGCACGCGCGCGCACATCGTCGACTTCACGCAGCTCCAGAACGGCCTCCTCGGCATCACGGCCCAGGGCGGGTCCCGCTTTCGGGTCCTCTCGGCGAGTCCCCGCGACGATCACCTGCTCGTGGGCCGCGTCGAGACGCTGCCGGAGGCGCCGAGCTGCTCCGTACCGGAGGAATACGGCGCCCTCGTCGACATCCTGCGCCAGCTCCTCGCGCACCCGGAGGTCAATCGTCTCGGCATCGAGGTCGACCTCGACGACGCCCGTGCCGTCGTCGGTCGCCTGGCCGAACTCCTGCCGCTCTCGCCGCCGCTCAAGCAGACGCTCCTGGAGCTGGACGACACGGTCCTGGCCCTCGCCGAACTCGAGCGGGCCGTGCACGCCATGCAGGCGGAGTCCTCGCGGGAGGCGTGAGCGCCCGCGGCCGGCTCCTTCACCAGAGCCTGAGGACGAGCGCGCCGAGCGCGCCGAGATAGGTCCGCCAGGGGCTCGCTGCCGGCAGCGCCAGGGCGGCCCCGGCGAGCCCGGCCGCGGCGAGCACC
>JAZBPF010000300.1:0-3586 GCA_036351515.1 Pseudomonadales bacterium
CACGGGCGTGGTCGAGCGGATCCTCGACGCCGTGGGCGTCGAGCGCGTGCCCGTGGCGGACGCGCACCTCTGCTGCGGCTCCGCGGGCACCTATTCGCTGCTCCAGCCGACGCTCGCCCGCGAGCTCCGGGACCGGAAGCTCGCGGCGCTCGAGGCCGGGGAGCCGGAACTCGTCGTGACCGCGAACGTCGGCTGTCAGCTGCACCTCGCGGGTGCCACGGAGCGACCCGTCCGGCACTGGGTGGAGCTGCTCTCCCACGTGCTCGACGCCGGCGTCACGGAACCGCGTGCAGGAGGAGGTTCCGCGGCGTGAGCGTCCGGGGGCAGAAGACCCCCAGCGTGACCCGGTGCCCGGCCTCCGCGAGCGCGAGCGCCCGGTCGAGGACGACCCGCAGCTCCAGGAGCCGTCCGTAGGCGAGGCGGACGAGGTCGAGGCGCCGGACGCGCCGTTCGCGCTCGGCGCCCCGGCGCAGCCACGGCTCGAGGTCCGTCTCGGGCGGCAGGGGCAGACCCAGGTGGTCCGCCGCGAAGGCGCTGAAGGCCCCGAAGCCCGCCGAGAGCACGGATCCCGGAACGGAGCGCACGGGGCGGTAGCGATCCTCGCCGCTCACCTCCCGCTGCAGCAGGTCGAAGGCGGTCCGGTAGACGCGTTCCCGCTCGCGCAGGCGCCGGACGTGGCGCGGCGCCGTGGCCACCCCCGCCACGGCGAGGCGCAGATCGTCGCGGGAGAGCCCCGTCGCCGGCCCCGTCCGGCTCATGGGGGCCCAGGTCGCATCGGGGGCGGCGAGCCGGTGATAGCAGCAGGGGGCCACGCTGACCGCGAAGCGTTCGTGCCGGGCCCGCGCCAGCAAGCGTTCGTGGAGCACGCCGCAGGCGTGGAGGGCGACCACGTGCTCGTCCGCGGCGAGGGGCAGCGTCGGGTCGAGCACGTCCCGGTGCTCGAAGCGAAGCGGTCGTGCGTCGGCGAGCGCCCGCCCCGCCGCGCAGAGGGCCGCGTCGTGCTCGATGCAGCGCACCTCCGCCCCGGCGTCCGCGAGCAGACGCCCGAGATGGCCCTTGCCGGCACACCAGTCCACGACCCGTGCCCCGGTCTCCGGCAGCGCGCCCGCGAAGGCGAGGAGCTGGGCCCACTTGCGCCCGGGGACGTGCCGGTCCGCGAAGGGACCCGGAGCCGGGAGCGCCCGGGCCGGCAGGACGGGGAGGGCGGTGAGGTCCCGCACGATGCGGAAGCGCTCGTCCACCGCGCCGAGCCGCTCGAGGAGTGCCTGCGGATCGGTCTCCAGGACCTCCAGGGTCGCCTCGTCGAGGGCGAGGAGCGCCGCCGCGAGTTCCGGGGCGTGCGCGGTCCAGGGGACGGCGGGATCCTTGAAGGGCTGCGCGCGCCAGAGCGGCGCGTCGGCCTCCAGGCGCGCCGCCACCGCCGCGAGGCGCTCGGAGAGCCCGGTGGCGTCCCAGACGCCGGCCCCCTCAGCCATCGCCCGGCGTCGCCTCCACGAGCACCGCGTCCCGGCCGTGCGCGCGCCAGGGCCCCAGCACGGCGGGGAGCAGCGCGGAGCGCCCACGGACGAGGGTGAGCCGTCCGCCGTCCCATTCGAGTTCCGCGGTGCCCGCGATCACGTGCAGCGTGCGGACCCGGCCGTCCGTGTCCCGCGCGATGGCGCCCGCGTCCGGACGCAATCGCCAGGCGGCGAAGGCCGGGCAGTCGGCCAGGCGCTCGACGCCGGGCGTTCCGGTCGGCGCGGTGCGCACGCGGAAGCGCTCGGCCGGGTCCGCCTCGTGGCCGCAGGCCGCGAGGGCCCCGGTCGGATCCACGGGCCGCAGGGGAAAGCGCCCGTGATCCCAGGCCCGGAGCGTGGGCCCGGGCCGACGGATCTCGAGGATCAGCGCGTGCCGGCCCTCGGCGTCGCCGAGAGCGTGGACGGCGGCGTCGCGTGCCTCGCGGCCGCCGCCCGGGCGCGCGTTCAGGAGCACGTCCCCGGGTGCGAGGGGATGCTCGTGGAGCGTGGCGAGCACGTCCCCGCACAGGCTCCGCAGGGCCTCGAGCTCGCGCCGCGCCGCGGCGAGGGCCGGATGCCCGGGCAGCGCCGGGCCACCCACGAGCCAGCGCTGGACCGCCTCGCGCAGGGAAGCGTCGAGCGCCTCCACGGCGGGGGCGAGGCGCCGCTGCAGGGTCACGCCTTCGGCCAGGCGCCGACCCCAGGCGACGGGGTCGAGGGTCTCCCGGAAACCGAGCCGGAGCGTGGCCCCGGGATCGCAGTCGAGCACCACGTAGAGCTCGGGATGGCCCGGCGGATGGGCCTGCACGGAGAGCAGGCCGGTGACGTCGAGGGTCTTCGGCAGCAGCGGCAGGCGCGCGCCCCAGCGCGCGTGCACGGCCTCGCCGAGGACCGCCGCCGGCGCACGGGCGATCCAGGCCGGAAGGGGCTCGCCGGTCTCGCCCTCCCCGGCGATGCGGGAGGGGTGAGCGCCGGCCTCCGGATCCTCGGGGTCCGCGGCCACCTCGAAGCACTCGCCGATCGCCTCCGCGGCCCCGGGCAGCCCTTTCCACGGCGCGAGGCGGCGACCGCCCCAGGGCCGGGGCACGAGGTTGTCGGGAGCCAGGGGCACGGGCCGGCGGTACCGGGCGTCGACGGAGGACATGGCGCACTCGCAGGGACGGTCGCGCGCAGCCCACCAGAACGGTTCCCGGGGGGCAAGGGGCGGCCGCCGGGCGGCCACCGGGACCGGTCACCCCGGCGTCCGTCCCGCGCGTCGCTGCAGGAGCAGGCCGGCCACGATCAGCACCAGCCCCGCGGGCGTCGCCGGCCGGATCGTCTCGCCGGCCACGGCGGCGAGCAGCACCAGGGACACGAAGGGCGAGAGGAAGATCAGGCTCGAGATCGCGGCCGTGGAGCGCGCCCGGCGCAGGGCGAGCAGCCAGAGCACGAAGCTCGCGCCCATCTCCGCGAAGCCCACCCAGGCGATCGCACCGAGCGCCAGCGGCGTCGCGGCGAAGCGGGTCTCCGTGACGAGGGCCAGGGCGGCGGTCAGCGGCAGGGCGTAGACGAAGTTGAGCAGGAGCCCGGTCACGGGCTCGCGCCGGTCGCGGGCCGCGAGGAGCCAGTAGGCGGCCCAGACGACGGTGCTGCCGAGGGCGAGGGCCACGCCGACGGGGTCGTCCGTCTGCAGGCGACCGGGGTCGCCGCCGGTGGCGATGACGACCACCCCGAGCCAGGCGACGCCCATGGCGGCGAGTTCCGCGGCCCGGAGCCGGTGGCCGAGGACGGGAACGGCGAGCAGGGAAAGGGTGATCGCCCAAGTGTAGTTCAGCGGCTGCGCGACCTGCCCCGGGAGCCGGTCGTAGGCCTCGAAGAGCACGAGATAGTAGAGCGCCGGATTCAGGGCGCCGAGGAGCAGCGCGCGCCGGTGGTCGGCGCCCGTGAGCCCGCGGAGCGCCCCGAGGCGGCCGAGGCCTGCCGCGAGCAACGCGAGCACGAGGACGGCCACGACGTTCGCGCCGGCGAGGAGCGCCGCGGGCGACAGATCCCGCAGGCCGAGCTCGAAGGCCGTGGCCACCGTCGACCAGAGGGCCACGGTCGCACCCGCG
>JAZBPF010000301.1:0-2093 GCA_036351515.1 Pseudomonadales bacterium
GCCGTGCCGCGTATGCTCCGGGCGACGGGCGCAGACCCGGAATTCGGGAGGGGAGAGGCTCCATGACCTACTTCGTCACCGGTGCGACGGGCTTCGTCGGCACCCACCTCGTCGATCGCCTGCTCGAGCGGCGCGGCACCATCCACGTCCTCGTCCGACCGGGCTCGAAGGCCCGCTTCCGTCGGCTCCGGGAACGGTGGGGCGATCGGGCGGAACGGGTGATCCCGGTCACCGGCGACCTCACGAAGCCGCGCCTCGGCCTCTCGAAGAAGGACCTCGAAAGCCTCACGGGGAAGGTGACGCACTTCTTCCACTGCGCGGCGATCTACGACATCGGCAACCAGGACGCGGAGGCGCAGCACCACGCCAACGTCGAGGGCACGCGCCAGGCCGTGGCCCTGGCCGAGGCCCTGGGCGCGGAGCTCTTCCACCACGTGAGCTCCATCGCCGCCGCCGGCCAGTACCGCGGGCACTTCCGGGAGGACATGTTCGACGAGTGGGCGCCGACGGAGGACCCCTACTTCCGCACGAAGCACGAGGCGGAGGCCGTGGTGCGCTTCGAGTCCCGCGTGCCCTTCCGGATCTACCGGCCGGGCATCGTCGTCGGCGACTCGCGCACCGGCGAGATGGGCAAGATCGACGGGCCCTACTACCTGTTCAAGTTCATCCAGAAGCTGCGCAACGCGCTCCCCCGCTGGGTGCCCCTGATCGGGGTGGAAGGGGGGCGGCTGAACATCGTCCCCGTGGACTACGTCACGCGGGCCATGGACCACATCGCGCACCAGAAGCGCGTGGCCTCGGACACCTTCCACCTGGTCGCCAAGGACCCGGTCGGCGTCGGCGAGGCCATGAACCTCTTCGCGGACGCGGCGCACGGGCCACGCTTCACGCTGCGCATCGACCACCGGCTGCTCGCGTTCCTGCCGAAGGGCGTCCTCGACTTCGTCGGCGCCCTGCCGCCCGTGAAGCGCATCGTCGACACGCTCCTCTCGGACCTCGGGATCCCGCGCGCGCTGTTCTCCTACATGGACTTCGCGACCCTCTACGACGACCGCGAGACGCGCCGGGCGCTGAAGGGTTCGGGCGTCGAGTGTCCGCCGCTCGAGCGCTACGCGCCCGTGCTCTGGGACTACTGGGAGCGGAACCTCGACCCGGACCTGTTCCGCGACCACTCGCTCTCCGGCCGCGTGCGCGAGAAGGTGATCCTGATCACCGGCGCCTCCTCGGGCATCGGCAAGGCGACGGCCCTGCACCTCGCCGGCGCCGGCGCCCGCGTGCTCCTCGTGGCGCGCACGCGGGAGAAGCTCGAGGAGACGCAGCGGGAGATCGAGGCCCGCGGCGGCCGGGCCTGGATCCACACGGCGGACGTCTCCGACCTCGCTTCCTGCGACCGGCTCGTGGAGGAAGTGCTCGCGGAGCACGGCCGCGTGGACGTGCTCGTGAACAACGCGGGGCGCTCCATCCGGCGCTCGCTGGAGCTGTCCTACGACCGCTTCCACGACTTCGAGCGCACCATGCAGCTGAACTACTTCGGCTCCGTGCGCCTGATCATGAACCTGCTGCCGAGCATGACGGCCCGGCGCGAGGGCCAGATCGTCAACGTCTCCTCCATCGGCGTGCAGGCGAACATGGCGCGTTTCTCCGCCTACGTCGCCTCGAAGGCGGCCCTCGACGCCTTCTCGCGCTGCGCGCAGACCGAGTTCCTCGACCGCAACATCACCTTCACGAACGTCTACATGCCCCTCGTGCGCACGCCCATGATCGCGCCCACGAGCCACTACAAGTACGTCCCGACGCTCTCGCCGGAGGAGGCCGCCGAGCTCGTGGCGAAGGCGCTGATCGATCGGCCGAAGCAGGTCTCCACGCGCCTCGGGACCGCCGCCTCCGTCGGCTGGGCCCTGTGGCCGAAGGCCATGGACGTGATCCTGAACACGGGCTACACGCTGTTCCCGGACTCCGCCGCGGCCCGCGGCGACCGGGCGGCGCTGCGCGAGGAGAAGGAGCCGACGCCGGAAGCCGCGGCCTTCGCGGCGCTGACGCGCGGGATCCACTGGTAGGCGCCCGGCCGGACAGGAAGCGGACGGTCGGCGCGC
>JAZBPF010000302.1:0-2009 GCA_036351515.1 Pseudomonadales bacterium
CTGACCGAATACAACGCCCTCACCTTCTGGGCGAAGTCCAGCCGCACCGTCGATGTGGAGGAGATCGGGTTCGGTCTCGACGACGCGGGGAACGACCAGTTCCAGACCGCGCTTCAGGGCCTCCGCCTGACCTCGTCCTGGCAGCAGTTCGCCATCCCCATTCCGGGACCCGCTTCGCTGACCCGGGAGGGGGGGCTCTTCTATCTGTCGGAGGCCAATCAGGCAGGGGCGCCCTACAGCATCTGGTTCGATGAGGTGGCCTTCGCCGACCTCGAGTCCGTGGGCGCGCCGCAGACGGAGTTGATCTCCCGGACGGTCGGCATGGCCGTGGGTGACGTCCTTCAGGCGGAGATCGACGTGGTCATCCCCGTCGGAGGCGCGCTCCTCGACGTGCAGTCCACCTTCGAGTACTTCGACTGGACCTCGTCGGCCCCCGGGGTGGCCACGGTCTCCCCGAACGGACTCATCACGAAGGTCGCCGAGGGGACGGCGGAGATCACCGCCACCCTCGACGGGGTGCCCGTGCCCGGTTCCGTGACGGTGGAGGACGGCGCCGGCCTCGAGGGAGTCGTCTTCGACGATGCCTTCGGTGCCGCGATCGGCTTCGCCTCCTTCGGAGACGGAGCCAAGACCGATGCTGTGGCGACCGACGACACAGAGGCGTATCAGGGAAGCCGCTCCCTTCGGATCACCATCCCGGCCGTGGGTGACCCGACCGGCACCTTCGCCGGCGGCGTGTTCCGGGTCGAGGATCCGGACGCTCTCCGGGATCTCAGCGGGTTCAACACCCTGACCTTCTGGGCCAAGTCCGCGAAGCCGGCGACCCTGGACGTGGTCGGATTCGGGAACGACAACACCGGGACGTCCCGCTTCGTCGCCCAGAGGAACGCATTGCCCCTGGGCACCGACTGGCAGCGCTACGTGGTACCGATCCCGGATCCCTCGAAGCTCACCGCCGAAGGAGGCCTGTTCACCTTCGCCGAGGGGACCGAAGACGGCGAGGAGAACACCATCTGGTTGGACGAGATCGCCTTCCTGAACCTGGAGGAGGTGGGCGAGCCCCAGGCGGCCCTCGTCGCCGAGACCTTCACCCTCGCCGTGGGCGACACCGCTCGGGTCGAGTACTCCCTGAGCTTCCCGGTGGACGGAGAGAGCGTACCGGTCTCGGCGGATGCCCGGTACTTCACCTGGGCCTCCGGGGACCCGACCGTAGCCACGGTCTCGGAGTCCGGGCTGATCACGATGGTGGCCGAAGGAGCGACGACGATCACGGCCACCCTCGGCGACGTGCCGGCCGCCGGTGCGGTCACCGTGCAGACCGGGGGAGCCGCGCTTCCGCCCACGGCGCCCGCACCGGATCCGACGCAGCCCGCCGCCGACGTCATCTCGATCTACAGCGACAGCTACGACGACGTCCCGAACGAGGGCTTCAACCGGTATGGCGCGGCGGGCTTCGAGGAGGTCGACGTGGCCGGCTCCGGGAACAGCGCCCTGCGCTACTCCCTGGTGGACGTCCAGGACGGCAACTTCCAGGTCATCGAGCTCGGCGGCGCCAACATCATCGACGCCGCGGCGGCCGGGATGACCAACTTCCGCTTCGACGTATGGGTCCCCGGCGACGTGTCCGGGAAGGAATTCGTGGTCGGGGTGGTCAACATCGACCCGAACAACCCGCCGGCCACCCGGGGGGACGTGCGGGCGAGCGCGACGAGCACGCCGCCCATCGCCCAGGGCCGTTGGCTCTCCTTCGACGTGGCCCTGAGCAGCCTCACGGGGCTGACGGGGACGAGCCACATCCAGCAGGTCGTCGTCGACCTCGTCAACACCGACGAGATCTATCTCGACAACCTCTACTTCTACGGCGGGGACGGTGACACGACCGGGCCGCCCACGGCGCCCGCGCCGGATCCGACGCAGCCCGCCGCCGACGTTATCTCGATCTACAGCGACAGCTACGACGACGTCCCGAACGAGGGCTTCAACCGGTATGGCGCGGCGGGCTTCGAGGA
>JAZBPF010000303.1:0-2196 GCA_036351515.1 Pseudomonadales bacterium
CGTCCGCACCTGCACCGCGTCGATGCCCTGACCGAGGAGCACGTCGGAGAGCACCACCACCCGGTCGCCGGAGACGAGGCCCTCGCGGGCCCGGAGCGCCGCGAAGGCGGTCTGCAGCGTCTTCTCGGGATCCCGGCTGAAGGGCGTGCGGTGCGCGAAGACGGCGCGGTTCAGCACGAGCCGGCGCCGGGTCCCGCTGTCGTTCGTGAACGCGAAGATCGGGACGGTCCGCGGATGGCAGGCGGTGACGTGGTCGGCCATCACGCCGCGGCGCGTGATCACGACGATCCCCTTCGCGCCGAGGGACTCGGCGAGTTCCACTGCGGACCAGGCGAGGCTGCGCTTCTCGTCGTCGCGCTCGAGGCGCCGCGCGAAGCCGAGGCCCGGATGACGCTCGCTCGCCCGCGCGATCGCGTCGAGGTACTCCACGGCCCGGAGCGGATGCCTGCCGACGGACGTCTCGCCGGACAGCATCACCGCGTCCACCTCCTCGTAGACCGCGTTGGCCACGTCCGTGACCTCGGCCCGGGTGGGGATCGGGTTCTCGATCATGGACTCGAGCAGGTGCGTGGCCACGATCACGCGCTTGCCCTGCTCCTGGCACAGGCGGACGATGCGCCGCTGCACGTTCGGCAGCTCCGCGAGGTCGATCTCCACGCCGAGGTCCCCGCGCGCCACCATGACCCCGTCGGCGGCGCGGACGATGGCCTCGAGGTTCGACACCCCCTCCGCGTCCTCGATCTTGGCGATGATGCGCACCTTGTTCGCCTTGCGCCCGAGCCGTTCCCGCAGCATCTCCACGTCCTCGGCCCGGCGCACGAAGGACAGGGCGATGAAGTCCACCTCCAGGGCGACGCCGAAGTCGATGTCCGCCGCGTCCTTCTCCGTGATCGCCGGCAGGTTCACACGGATGCCGGGCAGGTTCACGTGGCGCTTGGAGCCCAGGCGACCGCCGTCGAGCACCCGACAGGTGAGGTGCACCCCTTCCTTCGAGAGCACCTCGAGGTTGATCAGGCCGTTGTCCACCGTGATCCGGTCCCCGGGATGGACCGCGTCGACGAGCTCGGCGTAGTTCACGTGGATCGACCGTTCCTCCACGTCCACGTCGTCGCGCACGGTCAGCGAGATGACGTCGCCGCTCGCGAGGTTGAGGTCGTTCGGCAGGTCTCCGGTGCGGATCTCGGGGCCCTGGGTGTCGAGGAGCACGGCCACGGGCCGGTGGGTCTTGCGGTTGAGCGTGCGCACCCAGTTGACGACGCGCCGCGCGGACGCGTGATCGGCGTGCGACATGTTCAGGCGCACGACGTTCATGCCCGCCGCATGGAGACGCTCGAGCATGGGGTAGCTGGCCGTGGCGGGGCCGATGGTGCAGAGGATCTTCGTGCGGCGCATGGTGCTTCCGTGCTCCGTGGCGGTGGGCTTCAGGCTCCGAGGGCGTCCGCCGGTGCCGCGGGCGCGGGGGACGACGACGGGTCCGTGACGCGCGCCCAGAAGGTCTCCGCGATGCGCGGCGCGTCCGTCGGCGCGCAGCGCTCGGGCGTCCACTCCCGCGGCAGCAGCGCTCGCCAGGCCGGCTGCGCGAAGCGCCGGTCGACGAGACAGACCACTCCCGCGTCCCGCTCGGCACGGATCAGGCGACCGGCCGCCTGGAGCACGCGGGTCATCGCGGGGAAGCGGAAGGCGACGTCGAAGCCGTCAGCGCCATGATAGTCCTGCACGGCCCGACGTTCGACGTCGGGCGCCGGCAGGGGCAGGCCGGCGACGACGACGCCGACGAGGCAGTCTCCGGGAAGGTCGATGGCCTCGCCGAAGAGGCCGCCGGCCACGGCGCAGGCGACGCGCGTGCGGCCGTCGGGCCGTGCGAGGGCATCGAGGAAGGCCGCCCGCGCCCCCTCGTCCATGGCCGGGGTCTGCACCGGGACCTCGGCCTCGGGCAGGCGCTCCGCGAGGGCCTCGCCGAGGCGCGCGGCGAAGGCGAAGGACGGCGCGAAGACGAGGTGATGGCCGGGCCGCGCCTGCACGAGGCCGGCCACCAGCTCCGTGAGCGCCGGCAGCGCGTGCTCGCGCCCGGCGTGGCGGAGGTCGAGGCCCGGGACCAGCAGCACGCGCCGCCGCTCCGGCGGGAAGGGACAGGGCAGGCGCAGCAGCGTGGTGTCCTCGGGAAGCCCGAGCAGTGCCCGCGTCTGCGCCAGCGGA
>JAZBPF010000304.1:0-3832 GCA_036351515.1 Pseudomonadales bacterium
CATCGATGGTCAGGCCGGCACGACCGGCCTCGGCATCCACGCCCTGCTCGCCGGCCGACCGGACGTCGAGCTCCTCGAGATCGACCCGGACCGGCGCAAGGACGCGGCGGCACGGCGCGAGTGCCTGAACGCCGCCGACCTCGTGGTGCTCTGCCTGCCCGATGCGGCGGCGCGCGAGGCCGTGGCCCTGATCGAGGCGCCCGGCGTGCGGGTCCTCGACGCGAGCACGGCGCACCGGACCGCGGCCGACTGGGTCTTCGGCCTGCCGGAACTCACCGACGATCAGCGGGACGCGATCCGCGCCGCACCGCGCGTGGCGAATCCCGGCTGCTACGCGACGGGCTTCATCCTGGCGGTGCGCCCGCTCGTGGACGCAGGCCTGCTCGAACCGGAGCGGACGGTCACGGTCCACGGCCTGTCCGGCCACTCCGGTGGCGGCCGCGCCATGATCGACCGCTACGCGGAAGCCGCGCGGGCGGGGGTCGCCGGCGTGGTGCCGGCACGGCTCTACGGCCTCGGCCTGGACCACAAGCACCGGCCGGAGATGCAGCGCTACGGCGGGCTCGCGCGCCCGCCCCTGTTCCTGCCGACGGTGGCGCCGCACTACAAGGGCATGCTCGTGTCCGTGCCCCTGCCGCGGGACCTGCTGACGCGCACCGTCGGCGCCGACGAGCTGGTGGCGCTCCTCGCCGAGCGCTACGCGGACGAGCCGTGCGTCGAGGTGATCCGGCCGGACGGCCGCGCGGCCCTGGAGGACGGCTTCCTCGATCCGGAGGCCTGCAACGACACGAACCGCGTCGAGCTGCTCGTGTTCGGCGACGCGCCGGACCTGCTGCTCGTGGCGCGGCTGGACAACCTCGGCAAGGGCGCCGGCGGTGCCGCCGTGCAGAACCTCAACCTGATGCTGGGCGCGGACGAGTTCGCCGGTCTGACCTGCTGACCGCCCCGCGCCCCCGACCCTGGAGTCCCGAGTGAACGACCGCACCCCCACCGCGCCCACGCTCGACGAGGACGCGCTCGCCCGGCTCCGCGAGGACGCCGAGGCGCGTCACGCGGCCTTCCGCGACGCCGGCCTCGCCCTCGATCTCACCCGGGGCAAGCCCGCCACGGACCAGCTCGACCTGTCCAACGCCCTCGACGGCATCCTCCAGGGCGACTACCGCGCCGAGGACGGCTCGGACGTGCGCAACTACGGCGGGCTGCTCGGCATCCCGGAGGCCCGGCGCCTCGGCGGCGAGCTCCTGGGAGTGGATCCGGCGCTGGTCATGGCGGGCGGCAACTCGAGCCTCACGCTCATGTACCTGTTCGTCGAGACCGCGCTTCTCTTCGGCCTCGACGGTCCCGGCAGCGCCTGGCGCGACGGCGGCACGCCGGTGCGCGTCCTCTGCCCCGTCCCGGGCTACGACCGCCACTTCACGATCTGCGAGCAGCTCGGGATCGAGATGGTGAACGTGCCGATCGGCGAGGACGGGCCGGACATGGACGCGGTCGAGGCGGCCGTGGACGCCGACCCGTCCATCAAGGGCATCTGGTGCGTGCCGAAGTACTCGAACCCCACGGGCTGCGTCTACTCCGACGCGGTGGTCGAGCGCCTCGCGCGCCTGCCCGCGCGGGCCGGCCGCGGCTTCCGGGTCCTCTGGGACAACGCCTACACCGTGCACGACCTCGACGAGCAGCCGCCGGAGCTCGCGGACCTGATGGCGCTCGCCCGCGCCGCGGGCACCGAGGACGGCGTCGCGCTCTTCGGCTCCACCTCGAAGATCACCTTCGCCGGTGGCGGCGTCGCCTTCTTCGCCGCGAGCCCGAAGGTGCTCGACGCCTTCGCGCAGCGCCTCTCGGCGCTGGTGATCGGACCGGACAAGGTCAACCAGCTCCGCCACGCGCGCCTGCTGCCGGATCTCGACGCCGTCCGCACGCACATGCGCCGGCAGGCGGCGCTGATCCGCCCGAAGTTCGAGGCCGTGGAACAGGCGCTCGCCGAGGGCCTGTCGGGCACCGGGCTCGCCCGATGGACCCGGCCCGCGGGCGGCTACTTCGTCTCCGTGGACACGCTGCCCGGGGTGGCCTCGGACGTCGTGCGCCTGGCCGGCGAGGCCGGCGTGAAGCTGACGCCCGCGGGGGCCACCTTCCCCTACGGCCGCGACCCGGAGGACCGGAACATCCGCATCGCGCCCACCTTCCCGCCCCTCGAGGACGTGCGCCGCGCCATGGACGTGTTCGTCAACAGCGTGCGCCTCGCCTCGGCGCGCAAGCTCGCCGCGGGAGTCTCCGCATGATCCAGCGCTTCGACAACGCCCTGCCCCGACCCGGCCTGCCGCGGCGCAGCGCCTCCGCCCAGGAGGAGGCCGGTGCCCCCGGGGCGCCCGAGCCCGCCGCCGAGGAGCGGGTCCGCTTCGAGGAGTTCGGCCTGCCCGAGCCGCTCATGCGGGCGATCCGGGAAGCCGGCTTCGAGTACTGCACGCCGATCCAGGCGGAGACGCTGCCCCACTCGCTCTCGGACTACGACGTCACGGGCCAGGCGCAGACCGGCACCGGCAAGACCGCCGCCTTCCTGATCACGCTCATCTCGCACCAGCTCGAGTACCCGCTCGTCGAGCCGAACCCGAACGGCACGCCCCGGGCCCTCTGCATCGCCCCGACCCGGGAGCTCGCCCTGCAGATCGCTTCCGACGCGGAGCTCCTCGGCCGCTACTGCGGCCTGCGCGTGGTGAGCGTCGTCGGCGGCATGGACTTCGAGAAGCAGCGGCGCACGCTCGAGACCCAGGAGGTCGACATCCTGGTCGCGACGCCGGGGCGGCTCATCGACTTCCTCACCCGCGGCAAGCTCGATCTGCGCCGCGTGGAACAGCTCGTCCTCGACGAGGCGGACCGCATGCTGTCCATGGGCTTCATCCCGGACGTGCGCCGCATCATCCGCCAGACGCCGCCGAAGCGCCGGCGCCAGACCCTGCTCTTCAGCGCCACCTTCAACGACGACGTGCTGCGCCTCGCGCGCCAGTGGACCCTCGAGGCGGAGCACGTGGTCATCGAGCCCGAGTCCGTGGCGACGGACCGGGTGGAGCAGCGGCTCTACTCCGTCTCCCAGGAGGACAAGTTCGCGCTCCTGTACAACCTCATGCAGGACCTGGACCTCGAGCGGGTGATCGTCTTCGCGAACCGCCGCGATTCCACCCGGGAGATCCAGGAGCGCCTCGCCGCCGTGGGCGTGAACTGCGAGCTCCTCTCCGGGGAGGTGCCGCAGAACAAGCGCCTGCGCACGCTCGCCAACTTCAAGGAGGGGAAGACGCGCGTGCTCGCCGCCACGGACGTCGCCGGCCGCGGCCTGCACGTGGAGGGCATCAGCCACGTCATCAACTACGACCTGCCGGAGGACCCGGAGGACTACGTGCACCGCATCGGCCGCACGGGACGCGCCGGAGCCACGGGCATCTCCATCAGCTTCGTGGGCGAGACGGACGCCTTCCTCGTCCCCGAGATCGAGCAGCTCCTCGGCATGCGCCTGACCTCGGAGCAGCCCGACGCCGCCCTCCTCGAGTCCCCCGACGAGCCCGCCCGCGCCCGGAGCCGGAGCGGCGACCGGGGCCGAAGCCGCGGCGGTCGCCCCGGCGGCCGCGGACGGCCCTCCGGCGGCGGGGGCCGTCGCCGCTTCTGACGCGCCACGGCGGCCTTCCCCGCCGGCGCTCCGTCACCATCGCGTCACCGCCCGGTCACCCTCCCGTGACCGGCGACCTCCATGCTCGCCGCGTCGTGTCCCTCCCCGGAGGCACCATGCGCACCGCGAGCCCGCAAGCGTCCGTCCGTCCCGCTCCGTCCCCCCGCGTCGCCGCACCGG
>JAZBPF010000305.1:0-7035 GCA_036351515.1 Pseudomonadales bacterium
CGGTCGCGGATCTGCCCGGCACGTCGGGCGACGCACCGCGGCTGCGCCTGTGCGTCCGCCGCTGCAGCTGGCTCGATCCGCACACGGGGGAACGGCACCCCGGCGTCGCCTCGAACTGGCTCTGCGATCTGCCCGAGGGCACGGAGCTTGAGATCGCGGGCCCGCTCGGGGAGCCCTTCCCGGTGCCCGACGATTCCGGAGCCGACCTCGTGCTCGTCGGCCTCGGCACCGGGATCGCGCCGTTCCGTGCGCTCCTGCGCCAGCTCCACGGGCGCCAACCGGACCGGCCGGGCCGCGTACGGCTCTTCTACGGCGCCCGCTCGGGCCTGGAGCTGCTCTACCTGAACGACTGGCGCGACGACGTCGCCCAGTACCTCGATGCGGACACCTGGCGCGCCATAGAGGCGCTGAGCCCGCGACCCGAATGGGACGAGCCCGCGGACCTCGAGGGCGCCCTCGCGGCCCACGAGGCCGAGCTCGGCGAGCTCCTGCGCGCCCCGGACACGCACGTCTACCTCGCCGGCCTGGCCCGGGTCCGCGAAGCCTTCGACGCCGCCTGCGCGCGGATCCTCGGCTCGCAGGAGCGCTGGGCCCGCCGCCGCGCGGAGCTCGTCGCCGGCGGGCGCTGGCACGAGGTGGTGTACTGATCCCTCGCCTCAGACGTCCCCGGCCCGTAGCTCCAGATCGGTCACCACCGCGGACCCGGGGTCGAGGGGGTCGACGACGCTCCGGAACGTGCTCGTCCAGGCCTGCGCCGTCGCTTCGCAACGCAGGTATCCGCGACGCGTGCCGTCCACGTGCACCACGTGGGCGTTGCGGTCGCGAGCTGCGGCCAGGTCCTCCTGCCAGGGGCAGAGGGAGGACATGGAGGTCGCCGTGAACTCGCTGGCGATCTTCCGGGACGTGACGTCGCCGGGCCGTTCGTGGACACCCATGGCGCAGGCCGCGTGCCAGTCCCCGCTCAGGATCACGGGGTTCGACGCCTCCCGCAGCTGCTCGAGCATCCGCTCCCGCTGCCGCGGGTAGCCGTCCCACTGATCGACGTTGACCCGCTCGGTCCCGTCGTCCGCTCCGTAGCGGAAGGGCGCGAACCAGGTCTGCTGGGCGAGCACGTCGTAGCGGGCGTCGGAGCGCGCGAGTTCGCGGAACAGCCACGCTTCCTGGACCGCCCCGGTCATGGTCCGTGACGGATCGTCGAGCGCCTCGCAGCGCTCCGGATCCTGGCGGCCGTCGCCGCAGGCCTGGTCGCTCCGGTACTGGCGAGTGTCCAGAAGATGCACCTGCGCGGGACCGAAGCGGTAGGCGCCGTAGAGGCGCAGGGTCGCCCCGAGGCCGTCCGGCACCGGCGGACGCTCCAGGGGCATGTGCTCGTAGTAGGCGCGCAGCGCCGCCTGCTTGCGCAGCGCGAACTCGGCGGCGCTCTGGGCCCAGGGATCCTGCGGCACCTCCCCGGCCCAGTTGTTGTCGACCTCGTGGTCGTCGAAGGCAACGATCCAGGAGCTCGCCGCGTGCGCCGCCTGGAGCGCAGGATCCATCCGGTAGAGCGCGTAGCGGTTCCGGTAGTCCCAGAGGGACCGGATCTCCTCGCCGCGATGCTGTCGCACGATCTCGTAGGCGAGCGCGCCCCGGGTGCCGGCACCGAGGGGCGAAGCGCCCCCTTCGTAGATGTAGTCACCGACGTGGATCACGCAGTCCGGCGCCCAGGCCGCGAGATCCCGGAAGCCGGCCCAGTGCCCGGTCTCGAAGTGCTGGCACGCCACGACGGCGAAGCGGGCCGCGTCCATCCCGGCCCCGGCGGTGCGCAGGCGGCCGACGGGGCTGTCGTCGTCGCCGACGTGGAACTGATAGAAGTAGTCCCGCGCCGGCTCCAGCCCCCGGAGCGGGACGTGCACCGCATGGGCGACCTGCTCGTCGGTCTCCTGGAGCCCCTCCCGCACGACCCGGCGCATGGCCTCGTCCTCGGCCACGCGCCAGCGCACCGCGGCGGGGCCCGGCGGCATGCCGCCTCCCGCGAGCGGCTCCGGCGCGAGCCGCGTCCAGAGGACACCGCCGTCCGGCCGGGGCGAGCCCGAGGCGACCCCGAGCGAGAAGGGATAGCCGCCCGCGGCCCCCCGCACCATGAGCGGCGTGAGGGAGAAGCAGGCGGCGCCGACGAGAAAGCTCCTGCGCGTGAGCATGGATGCAGCTCCTTCAGGGGGCGTTGGGACGAACGGACAGGACCGGAGCGTCCACGGCGTCCGGTACGAGCGGCTGGGTCCAGGCCATCTCCACGTCCCCTTCCTCGTGGGGATTCGGATGGAGTCGGTCGGAGACGACGCGCGCTCGTACGTAGACCTCGTCGCCCCGGAGCCGATACTCGGCCTCCGGGCCCTCGACGCGTGCGAACACCGTGCCGATCTCTTCGGGATAGCGCACGACCTCGTGCTCCCGGACGCCCTTCCGCAGCAGGTCCCGGGCCGGCAGGCTCGGGGCGGGCCCCGACGCGAGCGCCTCGAGGCGGACCCGTTCCACGCGACCGTCGAGGGGCGCGCCGCGGCGGGTACCGACGAACTCGATGCGGTAGGACACGCCCTCCTCCGGCTCGACGGCCAGGCGCAGCACGTCCTCGCCGAAGTCCAGCTCGCGCAGCGTGACGCCCGTGCTGTTGTAGAAGTCCCCGGCCTTCAGCGCGGCGGTGATGGAATCGGGCGTGAGACGTCGCGCCCGGACCATCACCCAGCCCCGGCCGGGATTGGTTTCCCCGACGCCCCAGGCCGTGTACTCGTGCGCGTCGTCCACGGCCACGCCGTAGAGCACGCTCCGACCCAGGCGACCGAGGCGCCAGGACAGGATCACGTCCCACATGCGCTCCGTACCCAGGTGCGCCGCGTCTCCGTTCACGCCCACGGCCGGATGGCCGTTGTACATCTCGAAGAAGCCCTCGCCCGCTTCGTGGTCCAGGTAGAAGAAGTCCTCGGGCTGCATGGCGAGATGGAAGTTCGGATGGTTCACGTGCAGCAGCATGGGGCGTCCCCAGGCGGCCTCCTGGGAACGGACCGCGTCGAGGTTCGACTGGATCGTCTCACCGATGCTCTCGCCGAAGCGCGGCTGGACGAGCTCGGCCAGATTGACCCCGTTCATGTGCACGGGGTGCTCGAGGTACTTCGCCGTGATCTCCTCGCCCGGGATCAGCAGGAAGCTGCCCGCGGACTCGAAGAGCGGCGCGAACTCCTCGAGCGGCTTGAGACGCACCTCCGTGCGCCCGTCGACGATCCGGTCGACGACCCAGTGGTCACCGAAGACCTCCCGGTAGCGCGTGTAGGACTGGCGGATCGCCCGGGCGCGCTCCGCGCTCCAGCGCGGCCCGTCGATCGGATACCACGTCTCGCCGCGCGCCATCACGTTGTGTTCCGAGAACACGAGGAAGTCGTAGCCGTGTTCCGCGTACCAGAGCGCCACCAGCTCCGGAGGCGCGTCGCCGTCGCTCCACCAGCTGTGCGTGTGGGTGTTGCCCTTCCACCAGCGGGGCTCGTCCTCCAGGGCGGCAGCGAAGGCTGCCGCCCCGTGGAGGAGGAGGACGACGCAGGCGGCAGGGCGCAAGCGCGCGAGGAGGGTCACCGACCGAGTTCGTACTGGTAGGTGACGAAGGCGCTCCGACCCCGGGCGTTCCAGCCGTAGAAGTAGCGCTCGAGGCCGGCGATGTTCCGATCGGAGGCGAAGCGGTTGTCCGCGATCCCGCCCCGGGTGAAGTATTCCTCGTCGTCGAGGTTCACGATCCGGAGCTGGAACCGGTGCTCCCGGTCGATGCCGGCCAGGTAGTTGATGGTCGCGTCCACCGTGAAGAAGTCGCCGTAGTTGTAACGGACGTCGTTCACCGTGTCGTTGGTGTAGGTCGGTCCGTTCACGCGCGGGAGCAGCGAGACCTGGATGCGGTCCGTGGGATCCCAGTTCATGGAACCCACCGCGTACCACTCCGGAATCGCGTCGATCTGCTGTCCGACCGCCGGATCCTCGCTCTCGATGAAGGTCGCGCTGAAGTCCACCGAGACCGTGGCCGTCGGCCGGTAGGCCAGCCGCACGGAGCCTCCGGTGATCTCCTGCTCCTCGTCCTGGTTGATCCAGGTGTCCCGACCGTCGGGCGTGAGGTCGGGAGCCACGCGGATGCGGTTGTCGATGCTGGTCTGGAAATAGCCGATGGAGCCTTCGATCTCCCCCTGGCCGAGGTAGGTGTTCGCATCCAGTCCCACGGACCAGTGGAAGGTCTCCTCCATCTCGAGATCCGGATTCCCGAGGCGGAACTCGTCGTCGAAGTAGAGCTCGTTCGCGAGCGGCAGCGCGAAGGAGGTGCCACCGTTGGCCCGGATCGACAGGCGATCACCGAGCGGCTGGCGCAGGCCCGCCTTCCAGGTGTAGTGCGCGTCGAAGCTCGAGGAGCTGTCCACGCGCCCGGCGATCGAGAGATTCGTGGACGGGCTGAAGGGCAGGCGCGGCCGCAGGTCCACGTAGACGCCGACGTTCGAGAACACGTCGTCCTCGATGGCGATCTCCTCGTCGGAGTCGTCCCCGTAGTTGATGTTCTGGAAGCCCACGACGACCTGGGTACCCTGCTCGAGATAGAAGTTCGTCTTGCCCTGGATGCCGAACTCCTGGAACGCGCCCTCGACGTCACCGAGGCCGCGATCCGCGAAGGGAACGAGCGTACCGTCGAAGGTCTGGGTCCCGTCCTCGTTCTGCTGCAGACCGGGACGCAGCTCGACGTTCGTGAGCGCGGAGCGCCGCCACCAGACCATGGCGTCGGACACGACGTTCCGGTTCCACTCCTTCACCAGATCGAAGTCCACGACCCAGTGCTTGGAGTAGTTGGGCGCGTACGCCGTGTTGGAGGGGAAAGTGTCCTGGAAGTCGATCTGGCTGTACTGGGCGTGGGCACGGAAGTCGAGCGTCTCGTCGATGTTCCAGTAGTACTTCGCGCCCAGGTTGTTGCGGTTCACGCGGAAGGGGAAGTCGTTCGCGCCCGCTGCGATCATCGTGTCGACGTAGGCCTCGTCTGAGAACAGCGTCGGGGCCTCCGTGTTCATGTACCCGCCGTAGAACATGAACGAATGGTTCCCGTCACCGTCGAGCACGCCCTTCACGTTCCCCCAGAGCTCGCGCGTGTTCCAGGCGCCGTAGCGGGCGCCGAACTCGCCACCGGCGGTGCCGTCGGGCTTCTTCGTGACGATGTTCACGACCCCGACGCCGCTGTTGCTGCCGAAGTAGAGGCTCTGGCCACCGCGGAACACCTCGATCTGCTCGACGAGATGGGGATCGACCACCGTGGCCCCCCAGATCGTCTCGAGGGCGGGACCGCGGTCGAGCAGGGGAAGGCCGTCCTGCAGCACGAGCGTGTCGTTGTCGAGGCCACCGTCGAGGCGCAGCACGAACTCGCCCTCGTCCGGCGAGTAGCGGACGAAGCCGCCGCGTACCTCCTGCTGGAACGCCTGCGCGATGTTCGTGTAGCCACCGCGGGTGATCGCCTCGTCCGTGATGATCTGGACGTCGTTGCCGTACTGCGCGAGTTCCATGGCCATCTCGGAGCCGAAGACGGTTCCGCGCACCACCACTTCCTCGATCGGTTTCTCGGCGGCCAGGGCAGTCCCTGCACCGGCCAAGAGGCCGACCGTCAGCAATCCGTGACGCATCACTCACCCCCATCCTCGAAGCGACGGCGGAGATCCCCGTGATCCCCGCTCCGGGTCGGAACGTCGTGTCCGCGACCGAGCGCCGCATTGAAGGGAAGGCTCGTGAAGGAAGGACGAAGCCCGGAAGACGATGCGATGAACCTGCGATGGCGAGCCGATGACCCCGAAGCGACCATTCGGTGACCGACGCACGCAGGTCCCTGATCCTTCGGGATTCCATCCGAGGCACGGTTTCGTGACGGTGGGGCTGCGGCCTTCGCCCGGGAGCCCCGTGCTAGCATCGACGGATCCGCTTCCGGAGGCTCCATGCACCTCGACGTCTTCTCCGATCCCGTCTGCCCCTGGTGCTGGATCGGCAAGCGACGCCTCGCCGAGGCCCTCGCGCTGCCAGGCTGCGAGGACGTGACCGTCACCTGGCGCGCCTACCAGCTCTATCCGGAGCTGCCGCCCGAGGGGCTCGACCGCGAGACCTTCGTGCGCCTTCGCTTCGGCGAGGGCGCGGATCTCTCCGGCGCGCGTCGGCGCATCGCCGCCGAGGCGGCGACCGTGGGCCTCGAGCTCGACCTCGGCCGCGCCGCGCGCATGCCGAACACCCTCGACGCGCACCGGCTCGAGCGCTGGGCCCACGTGCACGGTGGCGCCGAGGGGCAGGACCGCATGGTCGAGACGCTCTTCGCCACGCACTTCGTCCGCGGCGACGATCTCGGCGACCGCGACGTGCTCGCCGCCGCGGCGGGCGAGGCCGGCTTCGACGCGGCGGCCGCCCGCGCCTGGCTCGACACGGACGAGGGCGCCCGCGAGGTGCTCCACGAGGTGCAGTGGTCCCGGGAGCAGGGCATCACCGGCGTGCCCTGCTTCGTGCTCCCGAACGGCTTCGGCGTCCCCGGCGCCCAGGATCCGGAGACGCTCGCCCGCTTCATCCGCCGCGGCAAGCAGCGGCTCGCCACGGCCTGACCGATCGACCGACCCAGGAACCGCCGATGATCCCGACCCGCAGCGAACGGGCCGAGGTGCTCCTCGAGCGCCTGAAGGCCTTCATGGACCGCCACGTCTACCCGAACGAGCACCGCTACCGCGAACAGCTCGACGCCCTGCCGGACCGCTTCGGCACGGTCCCGCTCATGGAGGAACTGAAGGCGAAGGCCCGCGAGGAGGGGCTCTGGAACCTCTGGATGCCCGCGGACCACGGTGGCCTGTCGAACGTGGACTACTGCCCCCTCGCCGAGGAGATGGGCCGGGTGCTCTGGAGCCCGGAAGCCTTCAACTGCAACGCGCCGGACACGGGGAACATGGAGGTGTTCCTGAAGTACGGCACGGAGGCGCAGCAGCAGGCCTGGCTCGAGCCCCTGCTCGCCGGCGAGATCCGCTCCTCCTA
>JAZBPF010000306.1:0-4062 GCA_036351515.1 Pseudomonadales bacterium
CGTGGACGCCGCCAACGGCTTCCTCACCTGCCTGCAGGAACACGAGGCCGGCTACGGCGACGAGCTCGAGGCCGGCATGGAGGCGGTGATCGTGGCCGTGTACAACGACACGGTGGAACAGATGGAATCCCTCGCCGACGCTTACAACGACGAGGTCCGGGCCTGGAAGGCGGCGCGCGGAGAGACGTGAGCACGGGACGTCCCGCAGTGACCGGTCGTCGGGAATTTCCGCGGCCATCGTGTTAATCGGTTGTGAACGGGCGCGCGCTGCCCTAGAAATGGGCCCGTTCCACCGACCGGGGAGAGGCACGATGGCAGCACTGGGCAGAGCTTCGGGGACGATCGCGCTCACCGGCACGCTCCTGCTCGCGGCCGGTTCCGCCTCCGCAGACGACGGGGCCCGGGCGCGCCTGCAGGCCCTGGCCGATCACCTCGCCGTGCAGGCGTCCTGCGATCGTCCCGCCGCGCCGGCCATGCCGGACGGGGCGACCGCCCGGCCGAACGCCATGGCCGAGGCCGGCGCCGCCGTGCAGGCCTGGATCTCCGCCACCGAGTCCTACCTCGGCTGCCTGCAGCGCGAGCAGGAGCGGACCCCGGGCGCGAGTCCCGGGGCGGCCTCGCTGCTCATGGCCACCTACGGCGACGTGGTCGCCGACCTCGCCGCCGTGACCGCTGCGTGGTACCAGGAAATGGCGGCCTTCGAGGCTGCACACGGCGGCTGATCCCCCGTATTCTCTCGGCCCGCCCGTGGCCGAGAGTGTCCAGCCCATGACCGAGACGAGTCTCCCCGCGCCCCTCGACTGGCAGGCGGCGAACGCCGCGCTCACCGCCCCCGGGGCGCCCTACGAGCTCGAGACGATCGAGGTCCGCGGCACGCCGCTGCGCTGCTTCCGGAACGCGCCGCGCAACCTCGGGGAGCTCTACGCCCAGAGCCTCGCGCACGATCGCACCTTCCTCGTCTACGAGGGCGAGCGGCTCACCTTCGCCGAGGTGCACGCCCGCGCCACGGCGCTCGCGGCGCGCTTCCACGGGCCCTGGGGGCTCGTGCCCGGCGACCGGGTCGCCATCGCCATGCGCAACTATCCCGAGTGGGTGGTCGGCTACATGGCCGCCACGCTCTCCGGGCTCGTCGCCGTGCCCATGAACGCCTGGTGGAGTGCCGACGAGCTCGTCTACGGCCTCGAGGATTCGGGCGCGAAGCTGCTGCTCGTGGACGCGCAGCGCCTCGAGCGCATCGCCCCGCGCCTGCCGCAGCTCTCCGTGCGGGTGCTCGTGGCGCGGCCCGACGGCGCGGTGCCGGCGGGCGTCACCGATCTGGCGGACGAGCTCGCCGCGGGGCAGGGCGCCGCGCCGCCGGCGGTGGACGTCGACCCCGAGGCGGACGCCGTGATCATGTACACCTCCGGGACCACGGGCTTTCCCAAGGGCGCCGTCTCCACGCATCGGGCCGTGGTCCATTCGGTGCTCGCCTTCGAGGTGAACACGGCGGCCTTCGGGCTCATGAATCCCGCGGCCGCCGCGCAGGCGCAGACCCTGCCCCCGGCCATGCTGCTCACGGTGCCGCTGTTCCACGTGACGGGCAGCAACGCGATCTTCCTTTCCTCGTTCCGGCCCGGGCGCAAGGTCGTGATGATGTACAAGTGGGACGCGGAGCAGGCGCTCGCGCTCATCGAGGCGGAGCGCGTCACGTCCTTCACGGGTGTGCCCACCATGACCTGGGAGATGCTCCAGTCCCCGAACTTCGAGAAGTACGACACCTCGAGCCTCGCCACCATCGGCGGCGGCGGCGCGCCGGCGCCGCCGGAGCAGGTCCGCCGCGTCGAGGCGCGCTTCAAGGGCCGGCCGGGCATCGGCTACGGCCTCACGGAGACGAACGCCGTCGGGGCGCAGAACACCGGTGACGACTACCTGAAGCGGCCGCGGAGCACGGGGCGGCCGCCGGTGGTGGTGGACATCGAGGCCTTCGACGACGCCGGGCGGCCGGTGCCCCGGGGCGAGCCCGGGGAGCTGTGCATCCGCGGTCCCGTGGTGTTCCGCGGCTACTGGAACAAGCCGGAGGCCACGGCGGAGGCGATCCGCGACGGCTGGTTCCGCAGCGGCGACATCGGCCGCGTGGACGAGGAGGGCTTCGTCTACGTGGAGGACCGGCTGAAGGACATGGTGCTGCGCGGCGGCGAGAACGTGTACTGCGCCGAGGTGGAGGCCGCGCTCTACGAGCTCGAGGGCGTGTCCGAGGCCGTGGTCTTCGGGGTCCCGGACGAGCGCCTCGGGGAGCAGGTGGCCGCCGTGGTGGTCACGCAGGACGGACACGTGCTCACGCCGGAGGAGGTGCGCGCCCAGCTCGCCGCCCGGCTCGCGCACTTCAAGGTGCCCGAGCACCTCTTCTTCCAGGAGGAGCAGCTGCCGCGGAACGCCTCCGGGAAGTTCCTGAAGCGGGACGTGCGGGCCCGCGTGGTCGAGCAGCTCGGGCGCGGCGCATGAGGCGCGCGGCCTTCCTGGTCCTCGCGCTGCTGCTGGCCGGTTGCGGGGACGGCGGCCGGGTGCGGGAGACCGCCTCGACCCCGGCCGAGCCCGGCGAGGACACCTACCGCCGCTTCTGCGGTTCCTGCCACGGCTCCGGCGCCGCCGGGGCCCCCCGCCTCGGCGACGCACAGGCCTGGGCGCCTCGGGTCGCGCAGGGGCTCGAGACCCTCGTGGACCGCACCGAGACCGGTGTGCGACCCGGCATGCCGGCGCGCGGCCTCTGCCGCCAGTGCGACCGGGCCGAGCTCCGGGCCGCGGTGCGCTACATGGTCGAGCGGTCCGGGGGCTTCCCCGAGGCCGGCTCGACGGCAGCCGTGGGCACCCCGGAGGACGTCCCGGGCGGCTGATCCTCACCCCCGCCGGGCCCCTCCGGCGCCCGCCATCGCTTCCAGCGACTTTCCCGCGAGAAACCGCTCAAGGAATCGCTCCGGCCGCCGATGACGGTCCGCGAGACGGTCCGCTCCGTCGCGTTCCTGCTTCCGTGCGTGCGCGGGGGAGGCGCGTGCGTGCCACGGGCGAGACCGGATTCCGTGCCCTCGACAGGAGAGAATCCGATGATGCACCCGAGCTTCCCGCGCGGTCTGCTGGCCGCTGGCCTCCTCGTGGCCGCCGGCGCCGTCCTGGCCGGCCCCTCCGAGGACCTGCAGGCCGAGTGCGGTCTGCCGGCCACCCCGACGCTGCCGAGCGCCGCCTCCGCGGACGCCGCTTCCATGGCCGCCGCCGGCGAGGACGTCCGCGCCTTCGTCGCCGCCACCAAGGAATACCTCGCCTGCGTCGACGACAAGGGCCGCTCCTACGGCAGCACGGTCACCACCCGCGTCTACAACGACGCCGTGGATCTCATGAAGGAAGTCGCCGGCCAGTACAACAAGGAAGTCCGAGAGTTCAAGAAACTGAATGGGTAAGCGCGCGTGCGTCAGCACGCGCGCAGGCAACGCCTGAAGCCTGGTCATTGACCGGGCACGCCGCAGGCGTGCGCCGGATCGGCCGCGAAGCGGCCGACCCACCCGCTCGAACGAAGGGCTGCGTGAAGCTCCGGATGGGCCGCATACCGAGCAAGCCCTCGGCTTGCTCGGCACCGACCTAGCAACCTGGCCCCAACCGGGCACGCCGCAGGCGTGCTCCGGATCGGTCGCGCAAGCGGCCGACCCACCCGCTCGAACGAAGGGAAGCGTGAAGCTCTGGATGGGCAGCGAATGCGCCGCCCATCCGCCTTCGTCGTTCGGAGCTCTCGTAATCGGCCGCTACCGCGGCCTTCCCACAGGCGCTGAGGCGTACTCGGCACCGACCTCGCAACCTCGTCCCAACCGGGCACGCCGCAGGCGTGCTCCGGATCGGTCGCGAAGCGGCCGACTCACCCGTCCGAACGAAGTGCTGCGTGAAGCTCCGGATGGGCAGCGAATCCGCCGCCCATCCGCCTTCGTCATTCCAAGCTGTCGTAATCGGCCGCTCCCGCGGCCTTCCCACAGCCCCCGAGCCCAAGGCTACGGGGAGTCGGCCCATCGGCCGCCCCCGCTGCCTTCCCACACCCCCGAACCC
>JAZBPF010000307.1:0-4413 GCA_036351515.1 Pseudomonadales bacterium
CGCCGGCCCCAGCGGGAGCGGAAGTTGTCCGACAGGTAGCCCACGAGCGGATCGGACACGGCGTCGAAGAGCAGCGCCACGAAGATTCCGAGCGACACCCAGTCGGCGGGCAGACCGACGACCTGGCTGTAGAAGAACAGCAGCAGGTAGTTGAAGCCGTTGCTCTTTGCACCGTTGGCCACGGCACCGAAGCCGTACGCGAGCTTCGTCGCGAGATCGGCGGTGTCATGGTCGGGGGCCGGCGCTCGGGGGGATTCAGGCATCGCCGGAAGCTAACACGAATTCCTCGCCCGGAACCGGGGAGGCGTTCCGCACGCGCCCTGTGGGAGCCGGCTTCAGCGGCGACCGCCGGCGGCGCTCCGCCGGGCCGGGTGAGTCTCTTCGACCGCCCCGCGGTCGTCGCCGCTGAAGCGGGCTCCCACAGGCGGCGTGGAGCGAAGAGGCCGCGCGCGAAGTTCTCGATGGAGGAACCCGGATGAGTGTCCAGCTGGCCGTGCTTCGGAGCGGGGACCCGTGATGGTCGATGCCGAGCGCTTCGACGACCGCTACTACGAACGCTTCTACCTGGGCACCGCCTCGCGCGCGCGGGTCGCGGCGCACGCGTCGCGCACGGCGGATCTCCTGTACGGAGCGGCGCGCTACTACGAGGTGCCGGTCCGGCGCGTGGTCGATCTGGGAGCCGGGACGGGGCGGCTCCTGCGCGCGATCGGCAGGCGCTTTCCCTCGGCGACCCTCGTCGGCGTGGAGCGGAGCCCCTGGGCCGCGCGCCGCTACGGCTGGGTCGAGTGCTCCCTGCTCGACTTCGAGGACGCCGCGGGCTTCGATCTGGTCGTGTGCAACGACGTGCTCCAGTACCTCGACGACCGGGACGCGGGCCGCGCGATCGAACGCATCGCCTCGCTGTGCCGCGGGCTGGCGTACGTCACCGCGGTGACCGACCGCGACCGCGCAGGGATCTGGGATCCCGAACACTCGGATCCCGCGGGACACTTCCGCAGTGCGGCCTTCTATCGACGGCGCCTGGCGCGGCGCTTCATCGACGTCGGCTCCGGCGTGCACCTCGAGGCGGGCACGGACGCGCCGGTCTGGGAACTCGAGCGCCGCTGAGGCCGCAGCGTGCGGTCCCCACGCCGCTCCCGGACGTGCACCGATGCCTTGCAGGGCGCCGTCGACACCGCGCGAGGACGGGGACGCCGCTCTCGTGGGTCCCCGGGCACGTCGGAGTCGCGGGCCGACGTCGAGAAGCGATCGGCGACTGCGGACGCTCGCCTGCGGATCTGCGCTAGCATCGCCTCCGCGCACGGTGCGCGGCAGGAGTCTCTCATGAACGTCATGTCCATCCTCGACCAGCTCGTACGGCAGGCGCAGGGCACGTCCGGCAAGGACGGCTCCGGGGGCCTCGGCGGCCTGATGGGGAGCCTCGGTGACACGAGCTCCGGCGGCGCGACCCCGGGTTCCGGTGTCGACGTGAAGAGCCTGCTCGGTGGCGGCGCCCTCGGCCTGATGCTGGGGTCGAAGCGCGGTCGCAAGATGGGCGGCAAGGCCCTGAAGTACGGGGCCCTCGCCGGCGTCGGACTCCTGGCCTACCGGGCATGGCAGAACCAGCAGGCCCGCGCGCCGCAGTCCTCGCCGGCGCAGCAGGGCGAGCCGCTGGAGCAGCTGCGCGGGCCGGCCCAGGAACGCCGCGGCCTGGAGATCCTCCAGGCGATGATCATGGCCGCGAGGGCCGACGGTCACGTCGACGCCAGCGAGCGCGCGCGCTTGACCCAGGAGATCGAGAAACTCGGACCCGACGACGAACTCCACGCCTGGATCACCCGCCAGTTCGACGCCCCCCTGGACGCGGCCGCGCTGGCCGCGAGCGCCGATTCGCCGCAGGCGAAGCGGGAGATCTATCTCGTCAGCGCGCTCATGGTCGACGAGCAGAACCCGATGGAGCGGGCCTGGCTCGACCAGCTGGCGCAGGCCCTGGAGCTGGAGTCCGACCTCGTGCGCGAGCTGGAGCGGCAGCTCCAGGACGCCGTTCGGGCCTGAGCCGAACCGCAGCCCGCGGCGCGCCTGCGGGCCCTGACCGGAGGCGCGTGCGAGGGAATCGAGGGGGCGGGCGGGGGCAGGTGGCCGCCGAAGGCGCCGCCTCCGAGGCAGACGACCGCGCCGGGGCCGCCGCTCAGGCGAGATCCACGCGGCGGTAGCCTTCCTCCGCCGCGCGGTGCACGAGCTTGGTGTACTTCGGCGCCGGGCCGAAGTAGGCCTGGTGGCGGATGCGGCCCGCCTCGTGGCCCGGGACGTTCGAGTTGTACCCGGTGAACCAGCCCTTGCTCGTCTTCAGGAGCACGCGGTCGTAGGCCTTCGCGACCTCCTCGGCCCATTCCCGTTCACCCGCCTCCTGCACCTCGAAGCGCGTGCAGCCCGATTCCCGGACATGCGCGAGGAACTCCGTGACCCAGTCGACGCCGCCCTCGATGGCCCGCGGGAAGTTCGTGGAACCGGAGATGCTCTGGGGGCCGGCCACGAGGAGCAGGTTCGGGAAGCCGTGGGTCATGAGCCCGAACCAGGTGTGCGGACCGTCCTTCCACTTCTCGGCGAGGGTCCGGCCGCCGGTCCCGACGACCTTCATGCGGTCGAAGGCCCCGGTGATGGCGTCGAAGCCCGTGGCGTAGACGATCACGTCGAGCTCGTGGTGCTCGGCCGTCGTCTGGATGCCCGTGCGGGTGATGCGCTCGATGGGCGTCTCCGCGAGGTCCACGAGGTGCACGTGCTCGCGGTTGTAGACCTCGAAGTAGCCGCTTTCGAGCGGCAGCCGCTGCATGCCGAAGCCGTGGTCCTTCGGGATCAGCTTCTCGGCGACCTGCGGATCCTTCACGCGCCGGCGGATGCGGTCGGCGACGTACTCGGAGATCTCCCGGTTCGCCTCCGGGTCGGAGAAGATCTCGACGAAGTTCGCCTGCAGGAGCGCGAAGCCCGGCTGCTCGTAGAGCTCGTCCCAGAAGGCGATGCGCTCCTCGCGCGTGAGGTTCCAGAAGCCGCGGCGGTCCGGGACGTGCTCGAAGCCACCCGGGGAGGCCGCGCAGTTCGCGAAGATCTCGTCGTAGCGGGCGCGGATCTCCGCCATCTCCGCCTCGGAGATGGGTGAGTTGTTCAGCGGCGTGCTCCAGTTGGGACGCCGCTGGAAGACCTTCAGTTCGCCCACCTCGTCGGCGATCGCCGCGATCACCTGGATGCCCGTGGCGCCGGTACCCACCACGCCGACGCGCTTGCCCGCGAGGGAGACCGGCTCCTTCGGCCAGTGGTAGGTGTGGAACGACGGGCCCTGGAAGTCGTCCACGCCCTCGTAGCGGGGCAGGGTGGGGGTGGAGAGCACGCCCACGCAGCTGATCACGAAGCGGGCCGTGCAGCGCTCGCCGCCGGCGAGATCGAGGTGCCAGAGGCGCGCGTCCTCGTCCCAGCGCATGGCCTCCACGCGGGCGCCGAAGCGCATGTGGCGGCGCAGGTCGAACTTGTCGGCGACGAAGTTCAGGTAGCGCAGGTTCTCGGGCTGGGGCGAGAAGCGCTCCTTCCAGTGCCACTCCTCGAGGACCTCCTTCGAGAAGGAGTAGCCGTAGGTGTAGCTCTCGGAGTCGAAGCGGGCGCCGGGGTAGCGGTTCCGGTACCAGGTGCCGCCGAGGTCGTCGTCGGCCTCGAGCACCACGGCGTCGACGCCCAGGTCGATCAGCCGCTTGAGCTGGTAGATGCCGGAGACGCCGGCGCCGATGACGATCGCCTCGTGGTGCCGGGGCTCGCTCATGGGGACGCTCCCTGGGTGAAGGCCGCCAGCGTCTCGATCACGCGGCGGTTGTGTGCCTCGAGGCCAACGGTCACGCGCAGCAGGCCGGGCATGCCGTACTCGCGCAGCGTGCGCGGAATCAGGCCGGCTCGGCGCAGGGCGAGATCCGCCGCGGCGCAGCGCTCGGCGTCGCCGAAGTCGAGGCAGAGGAAGTTGCCGTACCCGGGCAGCACGCGGATGTCGAGGGCGGTCAGCTCCGTCTGGAGCCAGCGGAGCCAGCGCGTGTTGTGGATGACCGCTGCTTCCTGGTGCGCCCGGTCGCCGAGCGCGGCGATCGCCGCGGCCTGGGCCGGGGCGCTCACGACGAAGACCCCGCGCAGCCGTTCGAGCACGTCCCACACGGGCTCCGGACAGTAGGCCCAGCCCACGCGCAGGGCGGCGAGGCCATGGAGCTTGCTGAAGGTGTGGGTCACCACCGTGTCCGGCCGGTCGTCGCGCACGAGGTGTGCGCCGGTGCCGTAGGCCGGATCCTCCACGTACTCGCCGTAGGCGGCGTCGAGCACGAGCAGCACGTCGGCCGGCAGGCCCGCGCGCAGGCGCTCGACCTCGGCGAGCGGAACCATGGTCCCCGTGGGGTTGTTCGGGTTCGC
>JAZBPF010000308.1:0-13089 GCA_036351515.1 Pseudomonadales bacterium
CGCGGCGCGGCGGACCGCCCGCCGGATCGCCGGGTAGGTGCCGCAGCGGCAGAGCACGCCGCCCAGGGCCCGGTCGATCGCCGCGTCGTCCGGGTCCGGGTCCTCGGCGAGGAGCGCCACCGCCGTGAGGATCTGTGCGGACTGGCAGTAGCCGCACTGCGCCACGGAGCCCTCGATCCAGGCCTGCTGCACCGGATGCAGCGTGGTGACGTCGGACCCGTCGCCCCAGGCCTCGATGGTGGTCACGGGCCGACCGGCCACGGCGGAGACCGGAAGCACGCAGCTGCGCGCCGGGGTCCCGTCGAGGAGCACGGTGCAGGCGCCGCACTGGCCGATGCCGCAGCCGAACTTCGTCCCGGGCAGCCCGAGCCGGTCCCGGAGCACCCACAGCAGCGGCATGTCGCCGGGGACCTCGAGCGCGTGTTCGGCGCCGTTCACGAGCAGGGTGATCATCGCGCGGACCTCTCGCCGGCCGGGGCGGCGCTCGCCTTCAGTCCGCCTCGTCGCCGGACTCGAGGTGGCGGGGCTCGCCCGTCGGGCGCAGACAGACGGCGCCCTTGTTGCGCGCATTGTTCATGGCCGGATCCATGGGGTACACGTCCACCGGTCCGGGGAGCGCCGGTGCGAGGAACGCGCGGAGCGTCTCCCGGGGGGTGTCGTCCGCGAGCCAGCGCTCGGCGTCCTCCACGCTCAGGAGCACGGGCTGGCGATCGTGGAGCCAGCGCAGGGCCGGGGCCGCGTCCGTCGTGACCACCGTGAAGCTCTCGAGGTGCTCCCCGTCGCCCTCCCAGCGGTCCCAGAGGCCCGCCAGGCACAGGCCAGCGCCGTCCGCCGCGACCACGTAGTGCGGGACCTTGCGGCCGTCCTCGCCGCGCAGCCACTCGAAGAAACCCGTGACCGGCACCACGCAGCGGCGGTGCGCGAAGGACGCGCGGAAGGCGTTCGACTGCTCCAGGGTCTCGGCGCGGGCGTTGAACATCGCATAGCGGGTCGTCGCCTCCTTCGCCCAGTGGGGCACGAGCCACCAGCGCAGCTCGGCGACGTCGCGCACCCCCTCGCCGGCGAACACCACGGGCACCTGCTCCGTCGGGGCGACGTTCAACCGGTCGGGCCCGGGGAAGTCCTGCCCGGCGAGGAGCTGGAAGAGACGCGCCAGCGGATCGGCGGTCATGTTGAAGCGGCCGCACACGGCTTTCTTCCCTCCGAGGCGCTCTGACGGATGCCCACGTGCCGCGACGGCCACGGGAGCCGCCGGACGGCTTCGTGAGACCCGCAGCGAGCGGTCACGGGGCGAAGGGCCATGCTCCCACGCGCTGCGGGCCTCGCGCCTCCCCCGGCAGCCCTCGGGGACGTCTCGCCGGGGCGGACATCCCGTGGACCCCGTCTCCGTCCGGGCGGCGCCGCTGCGCTGGTCAGGGCCGGCGCACGGCTGCATAATCCGCCGCGATCCCGATTTGAGACACGTGAATTAGAGCTCGCCGTCCACCGCGGCGGACGAGCCTTCCACGCCACCGAGAGAGGAGAGCACCATGGGCGCAGCCTACATCGTCGCCGCATCGCGCACCGCCGGCGGTCGCCGCAACGGGCGCCTGAAGGACTGGCACGCCGCGGATCTCGCCGGCCGGGTCCTCGACGACGTCGTCGCCCGCGCGAAGGCCGATCCGGCCCTGATCGAGGACGTGATCATGGGCTGCGTGAGCCAGGCCGGCGAGCAGAGCACGAACGTCGCGCGCAACGCCGTCCTGTCCTCGAGCCTGCCCGAGAGCGTCCCGGCCACCTCCGTGGACCGCCAGTGCGGTTCCTCCCAGCAGGCCCTGCACTTCGCCGCCCAGGCGGTGATGTCCGGCTCCATGGACGTGGTGATCGCCGCCGGCGTGGAGAGCATGACCCGGGTGCCCATGGGCGCCGCCGTGCGCCCGGCCTACGAGGCCGGCTTCGGCATGCCCTACGGCAAGGGCATGCAGGCGCGCTACCCGAAGATCCAGTTCAGCCAGTTCACCGGCGCCGAGATGCTGGCGAAGAAGTACGGCCTCGAGAAGGACGTGCTCGACCGCTTCGCCCTCGAGAGCCACCAGAAGGCGAAGCAGGCCGTCGAGAAGGGCTGGCTCGCGAAGGAGATTCTCCCGGTCGAGGTGACCCTCGAGGACGGCACGACGACGATGCACGAGGTCGACGAGGGCATCCGCTTCGACGCGAGCCTCGAGGGCATCTCCGGCGTGAAGCTCCTCGCCGAGGACGGTCGCCTCACCGCCGCCACCAGCTCGCAGATCTGCGACGGCGCCTCCGCGGTGATGGTCGTGAACGAGGCCGGCCTGAAGGCCCTCGGCGTCGAGCCCCTGGCCCGCATCCACCACATGACCGTGGTGGGCGGCGATCCGGTGATCATGCTCGAGTCGCCGATCCCGGGCACGAAGAAGGCCCTCGAGAAGACCGGCATGAAGATCGACGACATCGATCTCTTCGAGGTCAACGAGGCCTTCGCCTCCGTGCCCGTGGCCTGGCTCCAGCAGACCGGCGCCGATCCGTCCCGGCTGAACGTGCACGGCGGTGCGATCGCCCTCGGTCATCCCCTCGGGGCCTCCGGCACCAAGCTCATGGCGACGCTCGTCCACGCCCTGCACACCCACGACAAGCGCTGGGGTCTGCAGACCATGTGCGAGGGTGGCGGCCTGGCGAACGTGACCATCGTCGAGCGCCTCTGAGCGACGGGCCCGGCGCACGCCGCCGGGCCCCTCCGAATCCCTGCCCGACCCGCCGCGAGCGGGTCGGCGTACGGCCTCCCCGCCCCCCTGACCATTCGTCGGGGCGCTCTCGTTCGCCCGGCGATTCTTGTAGTATCGGAAGGCCCTCGACGTCCTGCGTCGACGGATTTCCATGCTATTGGGACGCTTTTCGTCCCGTGACCTACGAGGTATCTCCCTTGGATCAGCAAGTCACCGGCGTCGTGAAGTGGTTCAACGACGAGAAGGGTTTCGGATTCATCCAGCGCGAAGGCGACAAGGACGTGTTCGTCCACTACAGCGCCATCAACGGTACGGGACGCCGTAGCCTGATGGAGGGCCAGAAGGTCGTCTTCGACGTCACCATGGGCCAGAAGGGTCCGCAGGCCGCCAACGTCAACGTCGTCGACTGAGACGCGCCCGGACCCGGCGGGCGCCCGCGGCCACGCCGCGCGGCGCCCGTTCCCCGGTTCGCGGATCCCGCGCACCGGTTCCCGTCACGGCCTCGTGACGCGGATCGACCACCCTTCCCCTGCCCCGCTATGATCCTCCGCGGGGCCGTCGGCCCCGATCGTTCCGTCGCCGCGGGGGCCGCATGGATCTGCGCTACACCCCGGACGAGCTCGCCTTCCGCGACCGCGTCCGCACCTTCTTCGCCCACGAGTATCCGCAGGACCTCCTCGAGAAGCGCCGTCGCGGCCAGACGCTCGGCAAGGCCGACCTGCAGCGCAGCGAGCGCGCGCTCTCCGCCCGGGGCTGGCTCGCCGTGAACTGGCCCGTGGAGCACGGCGGCACCGGCTGGTCGGTCACGGAGAAGTACCTCTTCGACGAGGAGCTCGAGCGCGCCGGCGCCCCGTCCGTGGTGCCCATGGGCCTGCTCTACGTCGCGCCGGTGATCTACACCTTCGGCAGCGAGGAGCAGAAGCGCCGGTTCCTGCCGTCGATCCTCGACAGCACCGTGTTCTGGGCCCAGGGCTACTCCGAGCCCGGCGCCGGCTCGGACCTCGCGGGCCTGGAGTGCCGCGCCGAGCTCGACGAGGACGGCACCCACTACGTCGTGCACGGCACCAAGACCTGGACCAGCCAGGCGCACTTCGCGGACTGGATCTTCTGCCTCGTGCGCACCTCCCGGGAGAACCGCAAGCAGCAGGGCATCACCTTCCTCGTGATCGACCGCTCGACCCCGGGCGTGCACGTGGATCCGATCGTGACCATCGACGGCGGGCACCATCTGAACAGCGTGACCTTCGACGGCGTGCGCGTTCCCGTGGAGAACCGCATCGGCGAGGAGGGCCAGGGCTGGACCTACGCCAAGTACCTGCTCACGCACGAGCGCACGAGCTACGCCCACATCGCCGGCAAGAAGGCGCAGCTCGCCTCGATCGCCGCCCGGGCCGAGACCGTGCCCGTCGAAGGCCGCACGCTGGCGGAGGATCCCGACTTCCGCCGCCGCTTCGACGCCGTGGCCGTCGAACTCACGACCCTCGAGTTCACGACCCTGCGCACCCTCGCCTCCGTGGCGACGGGCGGTGCCCCCGGCGACGAGTCCTCGATCCTGAAGATCCGCTCGACGGAGGTCGCCCAGGCGATCACCGAACTCGAGCTGGAGGTCGCGGGCCTCGCCGGGCTGCGCCGCGTGGCCGACCGCCGCGCCCCCGACTGGAACGAGGCCGCCGAAGGCGATCCCGCGACGCTGCCCCCGGCGCCGCCCGCCTGGGCGGTGACGGGGGTCGCCGACTACTTCTTCACGCGGGCGCAGACCATCTACGGCGGCACGAACGAGATCCAGCGCAACGTGATCGCCAAGCAGGTCCTCGGCCTCTGACGCCCGGCCCGTGCGCATCACGCTCCTCGCGAACCGGGACCTCGGTGCCAACGTCGTCGCCGACGGCCTCCTGCGCGCGCTCCCGGCGCACCACTGGACCCTGGTGCTGTCCTCGCGGGTGGGACGCCCGGGCCCCCGGCCGCCGGCACTCGTGGAACTCGCCCAACAGGAGCAGGGCCTGCTGCGGCAGCTCGTCGAGCCCCTGACCCGCGACCCGGCGCAGCGACCGGGGCGCGTGCGCAGCTTCCCGCAGCTCGCGCGCCTCGCCGCGGGCGGCCTGCACGAACTCGACGCGCCCCGGAGTGAACGGGGCCGCGCCCTCCTGGCCTCCCTCGAGCCCGAGCTCCTGCTCTCCGTGCGCTACGGCGGGATCCTCGACGAGGCGCACGTCGCGCTCGCGCGCCACGGCGTGCTGAACCTCCATTCCGGACGCCTCCCCGACTACCGGGGCGTGCTGGCCAGCTTCCGTGCCCTCCTCGCCGGCGACCGGACCCTCGCCTGCACGCTCCACCGGATCGTCGACGCGGGGATCGACACGGGTCCGATCCTGGCGAGCGCCGAGCGCCCCGTGGACCCGGAGCGATCCATGCTCGCGCAGCTGCTCGACCTCTACGGGCCCGGGACGGAGCTGCTCGTGGACGCGGTGCGGCGCCTCGAGGCGGGCGAAGCCCTGCCCGGCACGCCCCAGGATCCCGCCGCGGGCGCCTACCACGGCGTCCCCGACGCCGCCGAGCTGGACGCCTTCCACGCCCGGGGGCTGCGCCTGTGCGACCTCGGGGAGACGCTCGCCTTCCTGCGCGAGGCGTTCACGCCGCGCGAAGAAGCGCCCGACGACGCGCCCGCGACCGAGTCCGGAGCGCGCAGCACCGCCACCGGACCGGAGCCCACGTGACCGCACCCGAGACCTTCCCGCTCCGCGCCCCCGGCGACGAGCTTCCGCTCCAGCTGCGGCGCTGGGCGCCGACCGGCGCGGAGGCCGTCGGCAGCGTGGTGATCCTCCACGGCATGGGCGAGCACGGCGGTCGCTACGTTCCCTTCGCCGAGGCCCTCGCCGCCGCAGGGCTGTGGGTCTGGGTCCCGGACCTGCGCGGCCACGGCGCCTCGCCGGGACCTGGAGGACTCGGGGATCTCGGCGCCGGGGGCTGGGAGGCCCTGCTCGCGGACGTGACGGCGCTCGTGCAGCTCGCCGCCGAGCACCGGCCGGGACTTCCGGTCGTGCTCTTCGGCCATTCCATGGGGTCCCTCGCCGCCCAGTGCTTCGCCGTGGAACGCTCACGGCTGCTGGACGGTCTCGTGCTCGCGGGCAGCACCTGCTTCGATCAGCTGCCGCCTCCGGCCGAGGGCGAGGATCCGCTGGCCGCCTTCAACGCCGCCTTCGCGCCCGCACGCACGCCCTGGGACTGGCTTTCCCGGGACCCCGAGCGGGTCGACGCCTATGCCGCCGACCCGGTCTGCGGCACGTCCCTCACCCCCGAGGGGCTCGCGGGGCTGCGGGCCAGCGCGGAGCGCCTCGCCGACCCCGCGCTCCTGCGGCGCATCCGCAACGACCTGCCCGTGCGGCTCGACGCCGGCGACGCCGATCCGCTGAACGACGGTGGACGGCTGCTGACGGAACTCGCGGAGCGCTGGCGCGAGGCAGGCGTCCGCGAGCTGGAGCTGCACCTGTGGCCGGGCGCGCGCCACGAGCTGCTGCAGGAGACGAACCGGGACGAGATCTCGGCCGAGCTAGTGCGATGGATCAGCGGGGTCTGTCTGCGGCACCCGGGCTGACGCTCGCATCCTCCCGCCCGCGTCCCGGGCCCGGCGCGCCGGAGGCGAGCCAGGCGGCCAGGGCGATCAGGTCGTCCACGCACGGACCCTCGACCAGGGCGCGCATGGCCGCGCGGTCCGGACCAGCCCGCGTGCCGGCCCGGAAGTCGTAGCGTCGACGGAACAGGTGCGAGAGGGACCGCCGGCGATCGCCGGCACGGGACCCGCCCCCTCCTGGTCGGCCCCGTGACAGCCTGCGCAGGGCACGGTCGCTCCGTTCCCGCCGGTGCGCGCAAGCCAGGCGCCCCGGTCGAGGATCCCGGACGGAACCCAGGCCCGGAACGGCACCCGGGCGTCCCGTAGCGCGAAACGTCGCGCGTCCACGGGCCCCTCCACGAAGCGGCGGCCCATCGCCTCGAAAGCATCCCCTTCCACCAGGACGCGACAAGGGGTCGTCGTAGGCTGCAGATACGAGGGGGCAGGCGACGCTGCCGCGGCGCCGGGCAGGAGGAGCGTCAGGCAGGGGCGCGCGAGGCGCTCAGGAATACGGCTCGCGGGTCCGGGACGCGGCGCCGGCCGGAGCCCGGGCTCAGCCCGGGTCGCGGAGCGGTCCGAGGCCCGCAGCGGGCGCGATGGGTCCGCCGGTAGCACGTCCGCGCTCCGGAGATCGCACGGCCCCGCGCTCCTTCGGCAGGGCCCAGCGCCAGAGGGCGGCGTCGTTCAGGGGCAGGACCAGGAACCAGTGCTCGAGCACCGCCAGGGCGAGCAGCGTCGCGACGCAGACTTCGCCGACCCGCGCGAAATCCGTCTCCGCCGTCAGCGCCGCCTGCACCACGAAGGCGAGCACGAGCGTGGCGCCCGTGATCGAGATCGGGAACAGGCCGTTCATGGGCCGCCGGGCGATCCAGGTCTCGAGGAAGCGGAGGTGCTGCGGGAAGAATTCCGCGTTGAGGTTCGGCACGCCGAGGAAGAGATTCAGCTTCGCGCTCCAGCGCATGATCCAGAGCACCAGGAAGGCGTCGACGCCGACCCGGTTGGGGGCCCCCCAGGTGGCCCAGAGGAGGACCACCCCCGTGCCGAGCACGGCGAGCTCGTGCCAGAGGCTCGTGCGGATCGCCGCGAGGAAGCGCCGCCAGCCCCGCAGGCCCGGCGGACAGGGCACCTGGGCGCTCGCCGGCCCCGTGAGCACGCCCGTGAGATAGCTCAGCTCGATCCAGCCCCAGATGAGCAGCCCGCAGCTGAAGGAGCACCATGCCGCCGCCACGGTGGTCGTGTGGGCGACGGCGAGCAGCCCCGCCCACGCGGCGACGCAGAGCGCGGACATGAGCACCATGCTCCGCGCCACCAGGGACGACCGGGTGGCCAGGTACAGCAGCAGTGCCGTGCTCCCCCACCAGAGGAGCAGCGTGCACAGCAGGGGCCAGCCGAGCGTCGTCATGGTGCCGAGAACCCCCGTCTCACCAGGCCGGGGCCATGCGCACGGTCTCGGGCAGGTCGTTGTGCTTCACGGGCACGAAGTAGAGCCGCGCGAAGGTCGCCGCACCCTCCACCTTCAACCAGCCACGCTTGAGCAATGAGAGCGCTCCGCCCTGTTCCTTCAGGCGCTCGCCCTCGACGGAGATCCGGTAGAGGCGATCGAGCCCCGCCCGGAACTTCGGATGGTCCGTGTCGAGCGTGAGCGGGAACACCTGCTTCGAGATCTCCGTCGTGATGTCGAAGACCTGGTAGTCGTACTCGTCGACGTCGATGCCGAGCGCGTCGTGGAGCACCGTGCGCGAATGGTCGCGCACGTACATGGTCGCGTAGACCGCGAGCAGGAAGAAACGGATCCAGAGCTTGTTCGGCCCGCGCAGCAGGTGCGGGTTCGCGCGCATGATCAGGGCGAAGGACTCGCCGTGCCGGAACTCGTCGTTGCACCAGCGCAGGAACCAGCGGTAGATCGGATGGAAGCGCTTCTCCGGATGCCGCTCCAGGTGCCGGAAGATGGTGATGTAGCGGGCGTAGCCGATCTTCTCCGACAGATAGGTCGCGTAGAAGATGTACTTCGGCTTGAAGTAGGTGTGCTTCTTCTCGCGCTTGAGGAAGCCGAGGTCCACCTGCACGCCGAAGTCCTTCAGGGAGCGGTTGATGAAGCCCGCGTGGCGCGCCTCGTCCCGGGCCATGTAGCCCATGAGCTCCTTGATGTCCGGATTGTCGACGTGCTCCTTGATCTCCTGGTAGAGCTCGCAGCCCGAGTACTCGCTCGTCACGGACGTGATGAGGAAGTCGATGAACTCGCTGCGCAGCGGTTCCTCGAGCTCGCGCCACTCCTCCTCGAAGGAAGCGTCCCGCTTGAAGTGATCGACGTTCCCGTCGCTGCGGTACTCGTCCATCATCCGTTCCCACTCGGTCCGCACCGGGGACAGGTCGAGCCGGTCCATGGCGTCGAAGTCGGTGGTGTAGAAGCGCGGGCTGAGCAGCGTGTCCTGCTGCGCCTTGGTCGTGGCCTCGTTCGGGGCGACTCGCGCGTGGGCGTTCATGATTCCGTCTCCCTGCTGCGTACTGCCAGATGTCCCGGCCCGTGGTGCGATGCGCGCGGCGACGAAGGGTGCCGCGCCGGCTGTGGTGCGGTCAGCGGCTCACGACGAGCCGCGAGAAGGCCTCCAGATTGTCGGGGCCGAAGGCGTTCACCTCGATGCGCTCCCGGGTCTCGGGGTCCTCGATCGACAGGCGACCGTCCGCCCAGTGGGTCACGCGGAACGGCGCGTCGCGTCCGACCTCCGCGAGCATGCGCTGTCGGGCCAGGGCCCGGAGCACGCCGCGCAGGAAGCCGCCCTGCTCCGGCGCGATGACGTCCACCACCTCGCCTTCCTCGAGCACCTCGATCCCGCCGTTCGGCAGATCGCGGAAGCCGAGGTCCCGGACCATGAGCGCCTCGGATTCCGGCGTGCTCACGGCAGTGGCTCCGGTCCACCGCGCCCAGGCGGACCCGAGGATCGTGACCGCGATCATGATCCCGGCGGCGATGAGCACCGGCCGCGGGATGACCTCGCGATGGCTGTGGGCATGACTCATGGGTCGACTCCCTTCGCGGTCAGGTGGTCGCGGGCGCGAGCTCGCCGGTGACCGGGGCCGGCGCCCGGGCGGACTCGGGCGCGCGCACGCTTCCCGGCGCCTCGGCGTGCAGCGCGTCGGCCAGGACCCGGGCCACCGCGTCGACGTCCGTCACGTTGCGCAGCTGCGGCTCCGGATGGCGCATGCGCCAGGCGCGCACGTTCGGCCACAGCAGGATCCAGGAGACGCGCTCCTTGCGGTCGAGGCCGAGCGCGAGATCCCCGCTGCCGTCCCCGTAGCGGCGCACGTTCGCCTGCGCGATGCGCGCGAAGGGCAGGTTCACGCTCGCGGTCACGGCGAGGCCGGTGCGGATCACCACGCGCCGGTTCGTGATGGTGTAGACGGTCTCGCGGGCATAGAGCCAGGCGAGCGTCGAGAGCAGACCCACGGCCAGCGCGCCCGGGACCAGCGGCAGGGCGAAGGAGAGAGCCGCCGCGCCGGGTCCCTCGCCGCCCAGGAGGGCGGAGCCGCCCTGCCAGAGGCCGAGGGCCAGGAAGTAGGCCGTGACCCCCACCACGTGGAAGCCGCGGCGTGCGAGCCCCTTCCATTCCGGGGCGCCCTGCCAGAGCACGCGTTCGCGCTCCGGCAGGAGGGCCGGGAGCCCGTGGACGGGCTCCTCGTCGTGTTCGTGGATCACAGCAGGGGCTCCTGACGCTTCGGATCGGCGTAGAGATAGCCGGCGCCGTAGTAGGCCTGGATCTTGTCCTCCTCGAGCTTCGTGACGAGGTCCGGCTTCTTCGTCTTGGGCACGTCACGGAAGTGCGCGCCCTTGATCGACCCGACCTTCACGGGACCCTTCTTCGAGGGGATGCGCGTGAAGTTCACGGGCACCAGGCGACGCTCGGCGGACGAGGACGACGGCGGAGGCGGGGCCATGCCCTCCTCGCCTTCCGCGGACGCGGGCGCCGGTGCGCTCGCGCCACCCGCTCCGGGCAGCTCGATCTCGTAGTAGCGGACGAACTCCTCGGAGAGGTCCACCCAGATGTCGACCACGCGGCCACCGACCTCGCCGTCGGCGCCGATCACGTTCATGCCGCGCGGATCCGGATCACGGGGATCGACGTGGTGCTCGGGCAGTTTCCGCAGCGGAACGATGGTGGGATTGCCGTCCCAGTCCACGTCCGGCAGGTCCGCCCGGTTCGAGTAGCTGCCGGGGCCCACGAAGGACTTCATGGGATCGCCCTCGGGCTCGTAGGGCGAGCCGGGCACCGCCGAGGTGCGCTTGAGGTTCACGGACGGCTCCGTGCGATCCGTTTCCGGCGTGATCCGGGTGCCGTCGCGGCGGATGTAGGTCTTGGGCTTCGCCATGGCGGGGAAGCCCTGCTTCTCCGGCCCCACGCCCATCTCGGGCTGGAGGGGATAACCCTCGCGCTTGCCTTCCCGGTGCAGCCAGAAGACGAGCACGAAGAAGAAGATCCAGAAGACGTAGAGCACGAGCTGTGCAACGTCGATGTAGCCGGTGATCGCACCTGTTTCCATTTGCCTCTCCTCCAAGCCCCGGCCGACGGATCAGCCCGGGAACTCCGCCAGCCCGAAGGGCCTTTCCGAAGTACGTGGTTGCTGTCTCTCGCCGGCGCCGTGCCGGACGAGGGGACCGATGGCCGCGAGCGTCGCGAACAGCAGTGCGATCTCGAGGTGATACACGAAGCTGTAGCCGGTCGCGGGATTCGCGAGCCCCGCGCCGAGGGCGCCGGAGACGGCCACCTGCGAGACGGCGTCGCGCACCGCGCCGCCGATCGCGATCGCGAGGCCCATGGCGGTCGCCTGGACGGCGCCCCAGGCGCCGAGGGCCATGCCGCTCGAGGACTCGCTCGCCAGCGCCATGGCCGCCGTCAGGGTCCCCACGGAGAAGAGCCCCCCGCCGAAGCCGATGGCGAAGGTCCCCAGCCGGAAGAGCTGGGGCGAGCCGAGGGGCTCGGCGAAGATGACCATGGAGAACGCGGCCACGCCGATCAGGGCGCCGTAGGCCGAGAGCCGGTGCGGATCCTCCCCGGCGGACAGGCGCCGGGCGGCCAGCAGGAAGGCGAGGAGCGTTCCGCCGGCGAGGAGCGCGGTCAGCACCGTCGTGGCGCTCACGCTCATGGCCAGGATCTGTCCGCCGTAGGGCTCGAGCAGCACGTCCTGCATGCTGAACGCGGCCGTCCCGAGGCCGACCGCGACGAGCAGGCGTCCGACGCGCCCCTGACTGCGGAAGCTCTCCCAGGCCGAGCGGAAGTCCGTGGTCTCGCGCTCCGCGGTCGCCGCCGGATTCCGCGGCTCCTGCTTCCAGAGGGCGATCAGGTTCACGAACACCGTGATCACCGCCGCCCCCTGCACCACCTGGATCAGGCGCAGCTGGCTGAAGTCCGCGAGCAGGCCGCCGAAGAGCAGCGCACTGCCCACCATGCCCACGAGGAGCATGACGTAGAGAAATGCGACGACCCGCGGCCGCGACTCCGGCGTCGCGAGGTCCGTGGCCAGCGCCAGCCCGGCCGTCTGCGTCGTGTGCAGCCCCGCGCCGACGAGAAGGAACGCGAGGCTCGCCGCGACGGGACCGATCCACAGCGGGCCGTGCGTGTCGCCGGACAGGATCAGCAGCGCGAAGGGCATGATCGCGAAGCCACCGAACTGCAGCAGCGTGCCGAACCAGAGGAAGGGAACGCGGCGCCAGCCGAGAGCGGAAACGTAGGTGTCGGAGCGATGACCGATGAGGGCCCGCGCCGGCGCGAAGAGCAGCGGCAGCGCGACCATGGTGGCCACGACCCAGGCGGGCACGCCCAGCTCGACGATCATGACCCGGTTCAGGGTGCCCGAGAGGAGCACCATGGCCATGCCCACGGAGACCTGGAACAGGGACAGGCGCAGGAGCCGTCCGAACGGGAGCGTCGCGGACGCCGCGTCCGCGAAGGGCAGCCACTGGGGACCCAGGCGCGTCCAGGCCTGGGCCAGGCGCGGCCGGGAGACGCTCACCCGCAGGACCTCCGGCGCGTGGGCTGCGCGACCAGCTCGAGCGCCTGGGAGGTGTAGAAGCCGCTGGAGATGCGCTCCGAGCGCCCGGGGCGCCAGCCCCGGAGCTCGCTGTGCGCGGCCACGAGGCGACGCAGCCGTTCCTCGCCCACCGGCTCGATGGCCGGCGCACGATCACCGCGCGGGAACCAGCGTCCGACCGCGTGCATGGTCGCGAGCATCGGCGTGCGCGGCGCGAAGGTGAAGAGCACGCCGCAGCGGGTGCGGGCCGCGAGGCGCGCGAGGCTCCCGACGACGTCGCAGCAGCAGTAGTGGATCAGCGAGTCCATCGCGACGACGTAGTCGAAGGTGCCGTGGGCCTCGTCGAGCATGTCGCCCGCGAGGAAGCGGACGCTGCCGCCGCCGAGCTGCACCGGCGCGCGCTCCTCGGCGATGGCGACGAGCGAGGGCGAGACGTCCACCCCGACCACCTCGGCACCCCGGCGCGCCGCTTCCACGGCGAGGGCTCCGGTACCGCAGCCGGCATCGAGGAGACGGGCGCCGCGGAGATCCTGCGGCAGCCAGTCGAGGAGCGTCTGCCGCATCCGGTCCCGCCCGGCCCGCACCGTCGCCCGGATCCGGCCCACGGGTTCGTCGGAGGTCAGTCGCGCCCAGGCGTCGAAGGCGTGACGGTCGAAGTAGCTCTCGAGTTCGCCGCGACGCTGCTGGTAGGAGGCGGTCGTGGTGGTCATCGATGCGTCTCTCCCCACCGGGCCA
>JAZBPF010000309.1:0-5527 GCA_036351515.1 Pseudomonadales bacterium
CCGCCGAGGCCCGCGAGGCCCGGCGTGCCGATGAGCGGCGCACCGCTCGCCCCGCTCTCGAGGAACTGGTTGTCGCCGATGGGCTCGAGGCCCGCCGGGTTCGGGAAGTCGGCGAGCTGGATCGCGCCGATGGTCGCCGGCTGCGGCTGCCCGGGGAGCTGCGCGGAGACGAGCCCGTCCCGCGAGACGGTCACGCTCTGGGCGTCCGGGGGCAGCACGATGGACGGCTGGATCTCGTAGCCGTCGTTCGTGACCAGGCGCCCCTCCAGGTTGATCTGGAAGGAGCCGTCGCGCGTGAAGGCCTGGGTCCCGTCCGGGCGCAGCACCTGGAAGAAGCCCCGGCCGTCGACGGCGAGGTCGAAGGAGTTCCCGGTCTGGGTGATGTTCCCCTGGGTGAAGATCTTCTGCGTGGCGACCGTGCGCACGCCGGTGCCGAGGTTCAGGCCCGAGGGGAGCTGCGTGTTCTGCGAGCTCTGGGCGCCGACCTGGCGCAGGTTCTGGTACATGAGGTCCTGGAACGCGGCCCGCCCGCGCTTGAAGGCGGTGGTGTTCACGTTCGCGAGGTTGTTCGAGATGACCCCCATGCGCGTCTGCTGCGCGTCGAGGCCGGTCTTCGCGATCCACAGGGCAGGATTCATCGCATCGTTCCTCTCTTCGTCTCGCCCCGGCGTCAGCCGTTGCGGAGCAGCCGGTCGGCCGCGTCGTCGTTGTCCCGGGCGGCGGTCATGAGCTTCATCTGGGCCTCGAACTGCCGGGCGAGGTCGAGCTGCCGGAGCATCGCCTGTACGGCGTTCACGTTGCTGCCCTCGATCATTCCGGAGACCACGCGGACCTCCGCCGCGACCGGCGCCGCGCCGCCGTCGGCGGTGCGGATCAGGCCGTCGGGGCCCTTGAGGAGCGTGGCCGGGTCGGGATTCACGAGGCGCAGCCGGTCGATCTGCGCGAGCTGCGCCCCGGCGGCGCCCAGGGGCCGCACGGAGATGGTCCCGTCGTTGCCGATCAGGATCTCCTCGTAGGGCGGGATCGCCACGGGGCCGCCCTGGCCGAGTACGGGACGGCCGTCGCTCGTGCGCAGGATCCCGGTGGGATCCACCTGGAAGGCGCCGGCGCGGGTGTAGGCCTCGCCGCCGTCCTCGGTCTGCACGGCGAAGAAGCCGGGCCCGGACAGCGCGACGTCGAGGGGGTTGTCCGTGCGCTCGAGGGCGCCGGGCGTGAGGTCCACGCCCTGGCCGCTGGCGACGCCGTAGGTGCGGCTCGCGTGGCCGGGGCCCCGCACGCCGACGCTCATGAACGCCTCCAGGTCCGCGCGGAACCCGGTGGTCGCCGTGTTCGCGAGGTTGTTGGCGGCCAGGCCCTGGGCGCGGAGCGTCTGCTTCGCGCCGGCCATGGCGAGGTAGAGCATGCGGTCCATCTACGGAGCCTCCTGCGGCGAGCCGTGCATCAGCGGCCGAGGTTGATGGCGGTCTGGGTGATCTCGTCGGCGGTGCTGATCACCTGCGAGTTCGCCTGGAAGTTCCGCTGCGCCGTGATCAGGTTCACGAGCTGCTGGGAGAGGTCCACGTTCGAGGACTCGAGGCCCCCGGACTGGATCAGGCCCAGGCTCGCGGTCCCGGCCTCGCCGAGCACCGCGGCGCCGGAGTCGAAGCTCTCGGTCCAGGCGTTGTTCCCCACCTGGCTCAGGCCCTGGGGGTTGTCGAAGTTCGCGAGCGCGACCTTGCCGAGGGCCACGGAGCGGCCGTTCGTGTAGCGCGCGGCCACCACCCCCTCGCTCGTGATCTCGAGGCCCGAGAGGCGGCCGGTGGTGAAGCCGTCCTGGCGCTGGTCGTTGATGCTGAAGGACGACCCGAGGAGCGTGGAGCCCGTGAAGTCGTAGTCGAGGTTCAGGGGCGAGGCGCCGTTCGTGGGCGTGAAGGTGTTCGGGAAGGTCATGGGCTGGGCCGTGACCAGGGCGCCGTTCGCGTCGAAGGCGAGGTCCTGGGTGCCGAGGTCCACGCCGTCCACGTAGACGCGCGTCGCGTACTCGAGATCCGTGGTCCGGCGCACGTAGAGCGTCGCCGTGTGCGGGGAGCCGAGCGAGTCGTAGACGGTGATGGCCGTCGTGTAGCTGTAGCTGTCGGGCAGGAGCGGGTCGATGTCCGCGCCGGTGCCGCCGAGGAGCTCGGCGTCGGCGCGGAAGTTCAGCGCCGTGGAGATGCGCGTGGTCGCCGACGGCGGGCCGATGCCCGTGTCGAGACGCAGGTCCGAGAGCCCGCCGGTGTTGAACTGGGTGCCCTCGTCGTCGAGGGACGGGAACGCCTGCAGGCGGTAGCCGGAGGAGTTCACCACGAAGCCCTCGCGGTCCACCTGGAAGGCGCCGTCGCGGCTGTAGACCTGACCGGAGTCGTCCCGGAGCGTGAAGAAGCCCTGGCCGTTGATGGCGAGGTCGAGGTTCGAGGAGCTGTTCTCGATGTTCCCCTGGTCGAACTGCTGGGTGATCGCCGCGAGGCGCACGCCGTTGCCCGGCGTGAGCGACGAGTTGCCGTTGTAGGCCTGGGAGAACACGTCGGCGAACTCGGCGCGGGAGCGCTTGAAGCCCGTGGTGTTCGCGTTGGCGATGTTGTTCGCGGTGACGTCCAGGTCCGAACGGGAGGCCTGGAGGCCGCTGAGTGCGATGTTGAAGCTCATGGTTCCTGCTCCTGTCGATCGGGTTCGAGGGGCGGGCCGATCCCGCCGCCTCAGTCGACGATCCGCCGGATCTCCGAGACCGGCACCGGTTCGCGGCCGCCGACGTCGAGCCGCATCTCCTCTCCGCCGCGGCCGAGCTCGACCCCGCGGATGCGGGCCGGGACGAAGACCGGGGCCTGCTCCGCGCTGCCTCCGTCCAGGGCCTTGGCCACGAGCACGTAGCTGCCGGGGCGAGCCCGGGTGCCGTCGGGCAGGGTGCCGTCCCAGGTGAAGTCGGCGATGCCCGCGGCCTGCGGTCCGAGGCGCAGCACGTCGACGCGGGCGCCGGCGGGGTCCGAGATCTCGACCACGAGTTCCCGCGTGCCCCGGGGCAGGTCCACGGCGGCACGCAGCGGGCCCTCCTCCTCGAGGCGCGCCACGGGCGCCGGTACGAGCGCACTGCGACCGAGGAGCGAGGCCCCGCGCAGGGCCCGGTCCGCGGCGAGCGACTCGGCGACGCCGGAGAAGGATTCCTGCAGCCCCTGGATGCCGCTGACCGTGCCGAACTGCGCGATCTGCCCGAGGAAGTCGCCGCTCTCCATGGGCTTGAGCGGGTCCTGGTTCTGCAGCTGGGTGGTCATGAGCTTCAGGAACTCCGCCTGTCCGAGCTCGTCCTCGCGCTCCGGCGTCGTGGAGCCGCCGAGGAGGCTCGGCGGGAGCGTGTTGCCGATCGTGCTCATGACGCGGCCTCCGTCACTGACCCATGCGGAGCGTGGCGAGCATCAGGCGCTTGACCGTGCTCACCACCTCCACGCTGGACTGGTAGCTGCGGGACGCGGAGGTCATGTTCGCCATCTCCTCCACGACGTTGACGTTCGAGTGCCAGACGTAGCCCTCGGCGTCGGCCTGGGGGTGCTCCGGCGCGTACTCGCGCTGGGGCTCCGCCTCCGAGAGCACGAGCCGGTCCACGCGCACGCCGTCCGCGGCGCCCGCCTGCTCCGAGAGCACGGAGGCGAAGACCGGCATGCGGGCCCGGTAGGCGCTCTGCGCGTCCGGGGCGACCACGTCGGCGTTCGCGAGATTGCTGGCGACGGTGTTGAGGCGCACGGTCTGCGCGCTCATGGCGCTGCCGGCGGCGTCGAAGATTCCGAACAGGCTCATGGGATCACTCTCCGCGCAGGACGGTCTTCAGGCCGGAGATGCGCCGGCTGAGGAAGGTGAGGGTGCTCTCGTAGCGGACCGCGGCCTCGGCGAAGGCGGCCTTCTCCTGATGCGTGTCGACCGTGTTGCCGTCGAGGGACGGCGCCAGGGGCACGCGGTAGAGCACGTCCGGCTCGCCGGCGGCGGGGCCGGTGGCGAGATGGCCGCCGTGCGTGCGCGCCATGGGCGCCGAGGCCGACGCGGTCTCGAGGGCCGCACGGAAATCGAGATCCCGGGCCTTGTAGCCGGGGGTGTCCGCGTTCGCGAGGTTGCTCCCGAGAAGCGAGAGGCGCCGGTCGAGGACGCCGAGGGCGCGCTCGTGGGGGGCGAACAGGGCGTCGATGCCGCGTGTCATGAATCGGTCTCCGTCGGAGCGTTCGCGGAGACCGGAGCACGGACCGTGCCAGCGAGGGAAACCCTCTTGGTATCAGTGCGTTGGAATTCTGGAGGAGGTCGCGGCGACGGTTTTCCGTCGCCCGGGGAGGCTCAGAGTCCGTGAAAGGCTCGGGTGCCGTCGCGAGCGGCCCGATCAGGGAGTGAGACCAGGCGTCCGTGGCGAAATCGAGGGAGCTTGCTGGAGCACGTGACCGCTGAGTTCGCCACGGACAACGCTGTCGCAGCCGCTGATCGGGGCGCGCAGCAGGCGAACGAGATGTTCACGGACTCTCAGGCGGCGTCGGGACGGGGTTCGGACAGGGCCATGAGGATGTGCTGGACGAGTTCGTCGGAGCTGAACTTCGAGAGCCAGTAGTCGGCGCCCACCTTGTCGACCATGGCCTGGTTGAAGCCGCCGGACAGGGAGGAGTGGAGCATCACCTTCAGGTGCGCCAGGCGCGGGTCGCGGCGGATCATGGTCGTCAGCGTGTAGCCGTCCATCTGCGGCATCTCGATGTCCGAGAGCACGAGGTGCACGCGCTGGTCGAGGACCCCCTCGGCGGCCCAGCGCTGGAGCTCCTCGAGGGCCGTGCGGCCGTCGGCGGCGAAGGTGAGCTGCATGCCCACCTGCTCGAGGGCCCGGCGGATCTGGCTGCGCGCGACGGAGGAGTCGTCCACCACGAAGACGCGGGCGTCCTCGGCGCGCACGGCCGCCGCCCCCACGGCGGCGGAGAGCCCCGCGTGGTCGCCGACGATCTCCGCCAGCACCTTCTCCACGTCGAGCACCTCGAGGAGCTCGTCGTCCACGCGCGCGACGGCGGTGAGGAAACCCGTGCGGCCGTGGCCTTCCAGGGGTGGCAGCACGTCCTCCCAGTTCAGGTTCACGATCCGTTCGACCCGATCCACGAGGAAGCCCTGCACCGTGCGGTTGAACTCCGTGACGATCACGAAGCCCGCGCCCTCCGCCGGCGGGCGCCCGAGGGCCACGGCGAGGTCGATGACGGGGATCGTGACCCCGCGGATGTGGGAGACGCCGCGGATGAAGCGGTGGGCGCCGGGATGGCGGCGGATCGGCGGGACGGGAATCACCTCCCGGACCTTGAAGACGTTGATGCCGAAGCGCTGGCCGCCCTCGAGGCCGAAGAGGAGCATCTCGAAGCGGTTCTTCCCCGCGAGCTGCGTGCGCTGGTTGACCTCCGCCATCATCGGCGACATGCGCGCTGTCCTCTTCTTCTCGTCCACCGGATCCGGAGCGCGGCCACGGCATCGCTCCGGCATCGCCGCTCGACCCTTCCTATCGGCGCGCGCC
>JAZBPF010000310.1:0-7662 GCA_036351515.1 Pseudomonadales bacterium
AGAACGTCGACCGGCTCCTCGCCTATCCGGAGTTCTCGGCGGCGCCGAACGTCTACGAGTCCCTCGCGGACTTCCACCGGCTGAACTCCGGCGTCTTCGTCGCCCGGCCCGACCCGGCCACCTTCGACGCCATGCTCGCGCGCCTCGACGCGCCGGAGGCCTACTGGCGCCGGACGGACCAGACCTTCCTCGAGACCTTCTTCCCGGACTGGCACGGGCTGCCGTACACCTGCAACACGCTCCAGTACCTCTGGTTCAACCTGCCGGGCCTCTGGCACGGGCCGAGCATCCGGGTGATCCACTACCAGTACGAGAAGCCCTGGCAGCCGGAGCATCCGAAGGCGGAGCAGCTCCGGCCGCTCATCGAGCTCTGGCACCGGGTCCTCGAGGGGGGCGGGATCCCCGAGGTGCTGCCGGAGCCGGTTCCGGCCGACGCCCCGTGAGGATCGCGGTCACCGGTGCGACGGGCGTCGTCGGCCGTTTCGTGATCGACCGCTTCGCGAGCGCGGGGCACGAGCTGCGCGCGCTCGTCCGTCCGACCTCCGCCCTCGAGGGCTTCGCGGTGGTCCCGCAGGCGGTCCGCGGCGCGCTGGCCGACGCCGACGCGCTGTCCGTGCTCCTCGAGGGGTGCGACGCGCTCGTGCACTGCGCCTTCTCGCACGTGCCCGGCCGCTACCGCGGCGGCGAGGGCGACGATCCGGAAGGCTTCTGGCGCACGAACCTGCTCGGCACCGTGCGCCTCCTGGAGGCCGCGCGCGGCGCCGGCGTGGGGCGCGCGGTGCTGCTCTCGAGCCGCGCCGTCTTCGCCCGGCGCCGTCCCGGCGAGGATCCGCAGACGCCCGTCGACGACGACCATCCGACCTGGCCCGACACGCACTACGGCGCCCTGAAGGTGGCCGAGGAAGCCCTCGCGGCGGCGGTGACCGCCTCCGGCGGTCCGGCGACCACGGCGCTCCGGCCCACGGGGGTCTACGGGCTCGTGCACCCGGTCTCCGCGAGCAAGTGGTACGACCTCGCCCGAGAGGTGGTCGCGGGACGACCGGTCACGCAGGTCCGCGCGGGCACGGAGGTGCACGGCGACGACGTCGCGGCGGCGGTGGAGTGCCTGCTGACGGCGCCCGACGACGCGGTCGCGGGGCGTGCCTTCAACTGCTCCGATCTCCTGCTGGACACCCACGGGCTCGTCACGCGGATCGCCCGCCTCGCCGGAGTGCCGGCCGAGCCGCCGCCGTCCGCGCCGCCCCCGCGCACTCCCATGGCCTGTCCCGGGCTGCGCGCCCTCGGCTGGCGTCCGGGCGGCGAGGCGAGGCTGGAGGAGACCCTCGCCGCCCTCGTGGACGCGGTGCTCAGCGCGTGAGGAAGAAGGCGAGGGAGAACGTGTGGCCGAGGGCGTCGGTGCGGCCGTCGCGACGCGTGTACTGGTTCAGGTAGCCCGCTTCCAGGCGCAGGGCCGGGCCGAGCCGTCGCGCGAGACCGGCGAAGGCGCGGTTCTGGTCGAGGCCCCGGTCCGCGCCCCAGTCCGTGTCGTCCAGGTGCACGAACAGCTCGTCCCAGAGCACGAGGGACCAGTGCCCCTCCGCGTCCAGGGGACGGGCGAGGCGGAGGAACTGGCGGGCGCGCCAGCCCGTGTCGTCGAAGTCCTCGAAGCGGCGCTGCTCGAGCCGGCTGCGGGCCAGCAGCTCGAAGCCGGCCAGGGAGCGCCGGGGCGACCAGAGCCACTGCTGCCAGAGCCGGTGCTCGGTGCGGTTGCGCGCGGCGCCGGCGGGCTCCGTGTGGATGTGCGCATAGCCGAGCCAGAGACTCCCGGTCCGGGTGGCGTCGAAGCCGACCCCGGCGCGCAGGAGCGTCTGCCCGAGGCGCGAGGCGTCCTCCCCGAAGCGCGCCTGGGCCTCGAGCCAGTGACGGGACCGGCCGCCTTCCTCGAAGCGCCCGGTCGCGGTGATCGCGTTCCAGAGCTGGCCGTCCGCCTCCACCGCCCGGGCGAGCGGTGCGGCGCCGAGCAGGAGCGCGAGCAGGCACGTCGTCAGCGCGCCCGCGGCCTCCGGGAAGCGCGTCGCGCCGTGCCGCCGCGGCGGCGCCCGTCGGCGGGATCGGCCCCGCAGTGGCCGTGGAATCATCGAAGGGTCCTCGTCTGCCGGAACCGGGGCGCACGCGCGAGGGCCGGAGGGTGGCGACCGGCGACGATCCTGTCCATACTCGGCGCATGTCCGGCGGAGAAGCAAAAGGAGGTGATCCAGTGTCTAGTGGGATGCGTTGCGAGCGGACTCGGGACCTGGGTATGGACGTTGGTTCGGCGGAAACGTCGCACCTCTGAATTCCGATCCTGATCCTGGAGATCGAAGGGACCGGCTCCGCTCGGTCTCACGGAAGGGCCCCGCAAGGGGCCCTTTTTCGTTGCGGCGTCGGCACTCGGCGCCCTGTCCGGAGGACTCAGCCCCCGGAATGCGCGGTCTCGCCGGGCTTCGCCGCCGCGCTGCGCTCGGCGCGCGCCTCCCGGGCCCGCACCAGCCGTTTCTCCAGCTCGAGCACCCCCAGCACCGCGACGCCCACGGCGACGGTCTGCAGTCCCTGCGCCAGCGTCAGCGGCCGGGTCTGGAAGAAGGTCTCCATGAAGGGCGCGTAGGTGAAGACGAACTGCAGCACCGTCACCGCGGCCACGGCGAGCAGGACCGGTTTCGTGCCGAGGGCTCCGCGGAGCGTCAGCGACGGTACGTGCAGGTAGCGCACGGCGAAGAGATAGAAGATCTCCATCACCACCAGCGTGTTCACGGCGATGGTCCGCGCCGTCTCCAGATCGGCCCCCTGGGCCTTCGCGAGCGCGAACTTGCCGAAGATGCCGAGGCTGAAGAGCGTCGAGACGAAGAGCACGCGCCAGAGCACGAATCCCGAGAGGATCGGTTCCGAGGGCGAGCGCGGGCGACGGCGCATGACGCCGGGCTCCGCCGGCTCGAAGGCGAGGGTCATGGCGAGCACCACGGAGCTCACCATGTTCACCCACAGGATCTGCAGCGGACTGATGGGCAGCGTCAGGCCCAGCAGGAGGGCGGCGACGAGGCTCAGGGACTCGCCGCCGTTCACCGGCAGCAGGAACACGATCGCCTTCTTCAGGTTGTCGTAGACGGTGCGACCCGCGGCGACGGCGGCGGCGAGGGTCGCGAAGTCGTCGTCGGCGAGGACGATCTCCGAGGCCTCCTTCGCCGCCTCTGTGCCCTTGCGCCCCATGGCGATGCCCACGTCCGCGCGCTTGAGCGCCGGCGCGTCGTTGACGCCGTCGCCGGTCATGGCGACCACGGCGCCCCGCGCCTGCAGGGCGGTGACGAGGCGCAGCTTGTGCTCGGGACTCGTGCGCGCGAAGACGTCCACGACGGTGGCGCGCTCGGCGAGGGCCGCTTCGTCGAGCCCGTCGAGGTCGGCGCCCGTGAGCACCTCCCGATCGTTCTCGAGGCCCAGCTGCCGCGCGATGGCGCGTGCCGTGGCCCCGTGATCGCCGGTGATCATCTTCACGCGGATGCCGGCGGAGCGGCAGTCCGCGACAGCGGCCACGGCCTCCTCCCGGGGAGGATCGATCAGGCCCACGAGGCCGAGCAGCACCAGCCCTTCCTCCACGTCGGCGAACTCGAGCCGGGTCCGGTCGGCGTCCATGGGGCGCAGGGCGACGGCGAGCACGCGCTGGCCGTCGGCGGCGATCTCCTCCACGCGGCGCTGCCAGGCGTCGTGGTCGACGGGCTCCTCGCCGCCGTCCTCGCTCCGGGCCCGGGTGCACAGGGACACCACCCGCTCCGGCGCGCCCTTCACGTAGACGGCGGCGCTGCCCTCGTGGTCGTGGCGCAGGCTCGCCATGAAGCGGTGCGCGGCGTCGAAGGGGATCGCGTCCACCTCCCGGTGCGCGCTCCGCAGCCAGGCCGGGTCCACGCCGGCCTTCATGGACAGGGCGACGATGGCCCCCTCCATGGGGTCGCCGACCACCTGCCACTCGCCCCGCTCCTCGGCGAGTTCCGCCTCGCTGCAGAGCACGGCCGCCCGGGCGAGTTCGGACAGCAGCGGCCGGGTTTCCGGACGGACCTCCTCGGCGTCGATCCGGAAGGCGCCGCGCGGGGCGTAGCCCTCGCCGTCCACCCGGAACGTCCGCGCCGCGGTGGCGACGGTCGCGACCATCATCTCGTTGCGCGTCAGGGTGCCGGTCTTGTCCGAGCAGATGACGGAGACTGCCCCTAGGGTCTCGATGGCGGGCAGGCGACGGACGATGGCGTTGCGGCGCGCCATGCCCTGGACGCCGATGGCGAGCGTGACCGTGAGGATCGCGGGCAGGCCCTCGGGGATCGCCGCGACGGAGAGGCCGACCACGGCCATGAACAGGCTCTCGAAGTCCTGGCCTCCGACGAGGGTCCCGAAGGCGAGGATCGCGGCTGCGGCGGCGAGCACGAAGCCCGTGAGCCAGCGGGAGAACTGGGTCATCTGGCGGACCAGGGGGGTCTGGGCGGCCTCGACCTCCGCCAGCATCCCGCTGATCCGTCCGAGCTCCGTGTCGGCGCCGGTGGCGACCACCACGCCGCGGCCGAGCCCCGCGGTCACCAGGGTGCCGCTGAAGGCGAGGGACGCACGGTCGCCGAGGGCGGCGTCCACGGCGACCGGCTCCGTGCGCTTCTCCACGGCGACGGACTCGCCCGTGAGCACCGCCTCCTGCACGCGCAGGCCGCGGACCTCGGTCAGACGCAGGTCCGCGGGGACGCGGTCCCCCGGTTCCAGGAGCACGAGATCACCGGGCACCAGCGACTCCCCGGGGACCGAGCGGCGCCGTCCGCCCCGGAGCACGGTCGCCGCCGGCGCGAGCATGTCGCGGATCGCCCGGAGCGCGGCCTCGGCCTTGCCTTCCTGCACGAAGCCGATCACCGCGTTGGCGACGACCACCGCGAGGATCACCGCCGTGTCGACCCAGTGGCCGAGGACGGCCGTGACCAGCGCGGCGCCGAGGAGCACCTGGATCAGCAGGTCGCCGAACTGGCGCAGGAAGCGCAGGAGGATGCCGGGGCGCGGCGGCTCGGGCAGGCGGTTCGGCCCGTGGCGCGAGAGACGCAGCGCGGCCTCCTCTTCCGCGAGGCCCTCCCGGGTCGTGCCGATCCCGGCGAGGGCCTCGTCGACGGGCACCTGGTGCCAGCTGCGTCCTGCTTCCATGCGCTTCCCTTCCCCTGCGGGACCCTCAGCGCCGGGGCGGGAGCGCCACGGGGCACTGGAAGCCCGCCGGCTTCACGGCGAGCAGGGAGGTGCGCACGTCGTTCAGCACGTCCTCCGCGGTGTTGCCGATGAGGAGCCCCGGGATTCCCGTACGCGCCACCGTCCCGGCCACGAGCAGGCGCGCGTCGAGTTCCTCCACGAGCGCCGGGAGCACGTCGCGCGGATCGCCGCGGCGCAGGTGCGGGACCACCCGGCGTCCGCCGCCGAGGCGGCGCTCCACGTCCCGCGTCGCCCCCTCGAGGAGCTGGCCGCGCTGCGTCTCCACGGCGCGCAGGTAGGCGTCCACCTCCGTCGTGTCGTGGGTCCAGCGCCGCAGGAGCGGCTCCTCGGGCGCGTCCCAGGCGTGGGCCAGATGCAACGGCTCGTCCAGGGCGGCGGCCAGAGCCGCCGCGAGGGTGCCGATGCGTTCGTTGAGCCCGCGCAGCGTCTCCGGCTCCGGGGCGCGCTCGAGATCGACGTCGAGGGCGGCGAGGAGCCCGCGGCGGTCGGCCTGCGGACGCTCGAGCCAGAGCGGCACCGGGCACTTGCGCAGCAGGTGCTGGTCCGTGCTGCCGAGCAGCCGCGCGTGCAGGCCCGGGCGATCGTCCGCCCGCTTGAGCACGAGGTCGTGCTCCCCCTGCACGGCCTCGCCCAGGATCTCGAGGAAGCCCCGTCCCGCGCGGACCACGCGCTCCGCGGGGCGGCCGAGTTCGCCGGCGAGGGCCTCGAGCTTCTCCTCGGCCTCCCGCGCCAGCCGCGCGCCCGGCGCGTCGGCGACCAGCGCCGAGGCGCGCGGTGGCAGCGGCGCCTCGGGCACCACGGCGAGCAGCGTCGGCTCCGCGCCGAGGGCCTCGGCCAGCCGGTCGGCGAGGCGGAGCAGCGCGCCGGAATCCTCCTCGCACACCACGAGCAGCCGGCGGACCGGGGAGGCGGTGTCCGCGCTCATGCGTAGAGCTCCTTCTGGCCGGTGGGATCGGGGACCGGCGTCGCGGGAGGACGTCGCTCCTCGCGCAGCAGGTCCGCGGCCTCGAGCGCCGCGTCCCGGAAGGGCAGGAGCACGAGGTCGGCACCGAGCTCCGTGACCCGCGACGCGGCCTGCTCGCCGTGGGCCGTGACCGCGATGCGGCTCTCGAAGCCCTGCTCGCGCAGGCTCCGGAGGAGCACCTCGGAGGGATCGTCGTGGGTCGGCCCCGGGCCGTGGGCCGGGAGCGTGCACACGGCCCAGGTCAGGCCCTTCGTCGGCAGATGGCCGAGGAACTCGGGATCCGAGGCGTCTCCGAAGCGCGCGTCGAGGCCGAGGGCACGCGCGTGGGCGAGGGCGACCGGATCGAAGTCGACGCCGAGCACGCGCTGTCCCTGTTCCGTGAGGGCCCGCGCCAGGGCCGTGCCGTAGCGACCCAGCCCGAACAGGATCACGTCGGCGTCGCGGGCGGGCGGGGCCGAATCGAGCCCCGGCTCCCGCCGCGGCACCCGACGCTCGAAGATGCCGAGGAAGGGCTCCAGCCAGCGGTAGAGCGTGTGGGACCAGGTGATCATGTAGGTGGACGCGGCGATGGTGATGAGGCCGACGAGCGTCACCAGCGCCAGGGCGGAGTCGTCCACGTGCCCGAGACTCACGCCCATGGCGATGAAGATGAGCGAGAACTCGCTGATCTGCGCCACCGTGAGCCCTGCGAGGAAGCCCGTGCGCTTGCGATAGCCGAGCACGCCCATGATCGCGAGGACGATGAGCGGGTTGCCGATCAGCACGAAGAGGGCGAGCACGACCGACGCGACCAGCTGCTCCCCGAGGGCCTCGAACTGCAGGCCCGCACCGAGGGCGAGGAAGAAGAACAGCAGCAGGAAGTCGCGCAGCGGGGCGAGCCGCGCGGCGATCGCCTCCCGGTAGGGCGTGGACGCGAAGGAGATCCCGGCGAGGAGCCCGCCGAGTTCCTTGCCGAAACCGAGATGGTCCCCGGTCGCGGCGAGGAGCGCGGCCCAGCCCATGGCGAAGGCGACGAGGAGCTCCGGCGCCCGGGCGAGGCGCTCGAGGAGCGGATCGGCGATCCAGCGCACGAAGACGCCCACGAGCAGCACCGTCGCGCCGCCAGCGACGGCCACCTGGAGCACCCCCCGGGCCGCCGAGCCCTCGCCGGTGCCGGCGGCGAGGGAGGACAGGACGATCATCGCCAGCACCACCACGAAGTCCTGCACGATGAGGAAGCCGAGGGCGATGCGTCCGTGCAGGGCGTCGATCTCCCGTTTGTCCGAGAGCAGCTTCACGATGATGATCGTGGAGGAGAAGGTGAGCGCGACGGCGACGTAGAGCGCCGCCACCGCGTCGAGGCCGAGGGCGAGGGCGAGCAGGTAGCCGAACGCGGTCGTGAAGGCCACCTGCCCGAGGCCCGTCGTCAGGGCCACGGCCCCGAGCGTGCGCACGAGCTGCAGGTCGAGCTTCAGGCCCACGAGGAA
>JAZBPF010000311.1:0-5089 GCA_036351515.1 Pseudomonadales bacterium
GGCTTCGCCTGCACCACCTGCAACGGCATGAGCGGCGCGCTCGATCCGAAGATCCAGCAGGAGATCGTCGACCGGGACCTCTACGCCGTGGCGGTGCTCTCCGGGAACCGGAACTTCGACGGGCGCATCCACCCCTACGCGAAGCAGGCGTTCCTCGCCTCGCCGCCACTCGTGGTGGCCTACGCCATCGCCGGAACCATCCGCTTCGACATCGAGAAGGACGTGCTCGGCCACGACGCGGACGGCAAGCCGGTGACCCTCAAGGACATCTGGCCCTCGGACGAGGAGATCGACGCCATCGTCCGCGAGCACGTGAAGCCGCAGCAGTTCCGGGACGTCTACGACCCCATGTTCCTGAAGGTGGCCGACGTCACGGACCGGGTCTCGCCGCTCTACGAATGGCGGCCGCAGAGCACCTACATCCGCCGTCCGCCCTACTGGGAAGGGGCGCTCGCGAAGCCGCGGACCCTGCGCGACATGCGCCCGCTCGCGGTGCTCGGCGACAACATCACGACGGACCATCTCTCGCCGTCGAACGCGATCCTCGCGGACAGCGCGGCGGGCGAGTACCTCGCGAAGATGGGCCTGCCGGAGGAGGACTTCAATTCCTACGCCACCCACCGCGGCGACCATCTCACGGCCCAGCGCGCGACCTTCGCGAACCCGAAGCTCCTGAACGAGATGGTCCGCGACGCCCAGGGCAACGTGATCCAGGGCTCCCTCGCTCGCCTCGAGCCCGAGGGCGAGGTGCTGCGCATGTGGGAGGTGATCGAGGCCTACATGGAGCGCGGCCAGCCGCTGATCATCGTCGCGGGCGCCGACTACGGGCAGGGCTCCTCCCGGGACTGGGCGGCGAAGGGCGTGCGCCTGGCCGGCGTGGAGGCGATCGTCGCCGAGGGCTTCGAGCGCATCCACCGTACGAACCTCGTGGGCATGGGCGTGCTGCCCCTGCAGTTCCACGAGGGCAGGACCCGCGAGAGCTACGGCATCGACGGCACCGAGACCTACACGGTCGAGGGCGAGATCGCGCCGCGCTCGGAGATGACGCTCGTCATCACGCGCAGGGACGGCGAGACGGTCCGCGTGCCGGTCACCTGCCGCCTCGACACGGCGGAGGAGGTGACCATCTACGAGGCGGGCGGCGTGCTCCAGCGCTTCGCCCAGGACTTCCTCGAGGCGGAGGCGGCCGCCTGAGCGGCCGCTGGATCGGAGAGACGCCCGCATGACCCGGACCTTCCCGCCCCAGCTCCGCATTCCCGCCACCTACCTGCGCGGGGGCACGTCGAAGGGCGTGTTCTTCCGCCTGAACGACCTGCCCGAGGCCGCGCAGGTCCCCGGCGCGGCCCGCGACGCCCTGTGCCTGCGCGTGATCGGCAGCCCCGATCCCTACGGCAAGCACACGGACGGCATGGGCGGCGCGACCTCGAGCACCTCGAAGATCGTGATCCTCTCGAAGAGCACGCAGCCCGGCCACGACGTGGACTACCTCTTCGGCCAGGTGTCCATCGACACGGCCTTCGTGGACTGGTCCGGCAACTGCGGGAACCTCTCCGCGGCGGTGGGCCCCTTCGCGATCGCCAACGGTCTCGTGGACCCCGCGAAGGTGCCGACCAACGGGACCTGCGAGGTGCGCATCTGGCAGGTGAACATCGGCAAGACGATCGTCAACCAGGTGCCGATCACCGACGGCGCCGTGCAGGAGACCGGTGACTTCGAGCTCGACGGGGTGACCTTCCCCGCCGCCGAGGTCCCCGTGGACTTCATGGACCCCGCCGACGGCGAGGGCGCCCTCTTCCCCACCGGACGCCTCGTGGACGAGCTCGAGGTCCCGGGGGTCGGGACGTTCCCGGCCACGATGATCAACTCCGGCATCCCGACGATCTTCGTGCGCGCCGCGGACCTCGGCTACACGGGCACGGAGCTGCAGGACGCGATCAACAACGACGCCGAGGCCCTGGCCCGCTTCGAGACGATCCGTGCCCACGGCGCCGTCGCCATGGGCCTCATCGAGGACGCCTCCCAGGCCGCGACCCGCCAGCACACGCCGAAGGTCGCCTTCGTGGCGCCGCCGACCGGCTACACCGCCTCGAGCGGCAAGGCCATCGCCGAGCACGAGATCGACCTCTGCGTGCGCGCCCTGTCCATGGGCAAGCTCCACCACGCCATGATGGGCACGGCCGCCGTAGCCATCGCCACCGCTGCCGTGATCCCGGGGACGCTCGTGAACGAAGCGGCCGGCGGCGGCGAGCGCGACAGCGTGGTCTTCGGCCACCCCTCCGGGACCCTGCGCGTCGGCGCCGAGGCCGAGCGCTCGGGCGAGGACTGGATCGTGAAGCGGGTGCGCATGTCGCGGAGCGCGCGGGTGCTCATGGAAGGGACGGTGCGGATCCCGCAATGAGCCGGCGGGGCCTTCGCGCCCTGCCCGGTCACGGTCGCCTCGCCAGGTTCACCCCGGGCGGCCGAGCCTCTCCATCAGTTCCCCGCGCAGCCGTTCCCGGGCCGGCCCGGCCTGCGCGTAGATCTCGTCGGCGCGGTAGAACTCCAGCATCCGCACGTCCGTGATCGCGGGCCGCAGGTAGATCTCCGGCGCCACCCGCCGGAGCTTCTCGCGCGTCAGCGCCGCCTGCTGGATGAGCAGCGCGTTGAAGACGTTCTCCAGGGAATCCGGGCGCAGGCTCTCGCCCGGCGTCCGCTCGCCGAGCACGTCGACGGCGATCACGAGATCGCAGTCGTCGAGCAGCAGGTCGTAGGGCACGGGATTCACGAGGCCGCCGTCGACGAGGACCAGACCGTCGCGCTCGACCGGCGGGAACAGTCCCGGCACCGCCATGCTCGCGCGGATCGCCGAGGGCAGGTCACCCTCGCGCAGCACGACCTGCCTGCGCTCCCAGAAGTCCGTGGCCACGATCGAGAGGGGAATGGTCAGCGCCTCGAAGCGATCCGTGCCCAGCTGTCGGCGCAGGAAGTCGACGAAGTTCGTGGGGTCCAGCAGCCCCCCGCGCCCGGGCGCCGTGTCGAAGAAGTCCCACCAGCGCAGGATCTGCTGGTCGAACAGCGCCTTCGACCAGTCCTCGCCCCGGTTCACGATCAGATCGTCGAGCAGGCTCCGGATCGCCCGGCCCGACAGACCGGCGCAGTACAGCGCGCCGAGCACGGCGCCGATGCTCGTGCCGGCCACGCGCGCCGGGCGGATGCCGAGTTCGTCCAGCAGCTCGAGCATCGGTACGTGCGCGAGGCCCTTGGCCCCGCCGCCACCCAGCGCCAGGCCCACGCGCGGTGGCGCCGCGCGGGCAGCGGGCCACGGCGTGCAGAGCAGGCTGCAGGCCACCACCGTGCGGTGCAGGAACCGCCGACGGCCTGGGTCGGCGAGGGGACGGGGCGGAGCGCTCCGGAAGGACAAGGACGCCGCGCCGTCAGCCGTGGAAGACGGGCCAGCGGTCGACCAGAGCGCCGTCCTCCACCACCCGCAGGTCGCCGAACTGCAGCAGCACCGCCTCGCTCTGCGTGGGACGCAGGAAGACGTGGTCCCCGGGGTGGAGATCCACGGCCGTCGAGGTGCTCAGCGGCTCCTGGTTCGTGGAGTGGTAGAGCGCGTCCGGGACGTTCGCGGGGGAGACGTAGCGCGCCTTCCAGTAGCCGCCGTAGACGAAGTACAGGCGCCGGCGATTCGGGTCCCACCACTGCATGAGGTCGGTGGCGAGTTTCGGCGCGGGAGCCTGCAGCGTGTCGTAGCGCTTGAGGATCGGGGTCGCGATGAACACCGCCGGTTCGTTGGCCTCGAGGAGCGCCGTGTCGAAGTCCGTGGGCTTCACGACGCCGGAACCCGCCGCGAGGTCGTTCATGGTCCCGTCGCGCTCGTAGAGCCGGAGCGTGTGGCTGCCGGCCCCGTTCAGGGTGAGCCGCGCGGGGTCGTAGCCCGCGGCGCGGACCTCGTCCACGAAGCCCCGGTAGGTGGCGAGCACCTGCCGCACCGGTGGCTCGTCCGGAGAAGTGGCGCCGGTCAGGTGCGGCTCGTAGCCCATGAGGCCCGCGAAGGAGAGGTGTGCAGGATCGGCGGCGATGGTCTCCAGGAGGGCCCGGAGCGCCGCCGGGTCCGCCAGGCCCCCCCGGTGCAGCCCCACGTCGATCTCCGCGTTGATGCGCAGGTGCACGCCGAGCTCGCGCGCGAGCGCCCGGTACTCGAGGAGCCGCGCGGGTGTGTCGACGAGCCATTGGAGCTGCCGCGCCGGATCGAAGGGGCCCGGCCCCGCTTCCGCGTAGAAGCGGCGCACGGCCTGCACGGGCATGGGCTTGCCGAGGAGCACGTCCGCGTCCGGGAACTCGCGCGCGACGACGTTCAGGAACGGCTGATGGAAGACCATGAGCGCGCGCGTGCCCGCCCGCTCCAGCACCGCGCGCAGGAGCGGCACGGAGGGCAGCGACTTCACCACGACGCGCCAGGTCTTCTCCGGCCCCACGGAGCGCGCGAGCGCGTCGACGTTCCGCAGCATGCGCGCCCGGTCCACGAGCAGCACCGGATGGCCAGGCCCCTCGCGCTTCAGCAGTTCGTTCAGGGCGGAGAAGTACGTGTCGTGCGGTCGGGTCAGGTCCCGCGGGCGCCACAGGAACGCAGCGCCGACGCCGGTCGCGGCGAGGCCCGCGGCGCCACCCAGGAGCAGCGTCCGGCGCCTCATGCGTCGAGCACCGCGCGCAGGTGCGGATTGAGCAGGCGGCCCTCGGGGTCGAACTCGGCCCGCAGGCGGCGGAAGTCGTCGAAGCGGGGATAGAGCTCGCGCAGCTCGCCGGCGGCCAGCGTGTGCACCTTGCCCCAGTGGGGACGACCGCCGTACTTCCGGAACACGGGCTCGACGCGGTCGAAGTAGGGACGATGGTCGCGCTCGGCGAAGTCGTGGACCGAGATCGACACCCGGGGACCGCCCTCGAACATGGACAGCCAGGGCGACTCGCCGGCGACGTAGCGGACCTCCAGGGGGAAGGTCACGTCGATGCCGTCGGCGATCGTGTCCATCACCTCGCGCACGCAGGCCATGCCCACGGCCGCGGGCACCGAGTACTCCATCTCGTTGAAGCGCGTGTTGCGGATGTTGCA
>JAZBPF010000312.1:0-5554 GCA_036351515.1 Pseudomonadales bacterium
GCGAGGCGCTCCGTGCGCGCCTTCACGAGCGGCACGATGGGCAGCAGGTGCTCCCGGTTCAGGGCCCAGTGCTGCACCCGGTCCGCGAACTCCGCGTCGTCGAGGCCGCGCAGCCAGGTGCCGTTGAGCCAGGCGAGCTTCTCCTGATCGAAGACCGGCGCCCCGAGCGTGATGCGCTCGAGGGAGAAGGCCTCGACGAACTCCTCGAGGGAAAACTGCTCGCGCCCGTCCGGCATGGAGTGGCCCATGAGCCCGAGGAAGTTCACGAGCGCCTCCGGCAGGTAGCCCATGCGCCGGTAGTAGTTGATGCTCGTCGGGTTCCGGCGCTTGGAGAGCTTGCTCCGGTCCGGGTTGCGCAGCAGCGGCAGGTGCGCGAGTGCCGGCGCCTCCCAGCCGAAGTAGTCGTAGAGGAGCCGGTGCTTCGGCGCCGAGTTGATCCACTCCTCGCCGCGGATCACGTGCGTGATGCGCATGTGGTGATCGTCGACGACGTTCGCGAGGTGGTAGGTGGGCATGCCGTCGGACTTCAGCAGCACCTGCATGTCCACCTGGCGCCAGTCGATCTCGATCTCGCCGCGGAACAGATCGTCGATGCGGCAGCTGCCGGACTCCGGCACCTTCATGCGCACCACCGAGGGCTCCCCGGCCGCGAGGCGTCGCTCCACCTCCGCCGGTGCGAGGTCGAGGCAGTGCCCGTCGTAGCGCGGCGTCTCCTTGGCGAGCTGCTGCTGCCGGCGCACCTCGTCGAGGCGCTCGGGGGTGCAGAAGCAGTGGAAGGCGTGCCCCGCCTCGAGGAGCCGTCGCGCCTCCTGGTGGTAGAGGGCGCCCCGCTCGGACTGGCGATAGGGACCGTATTCGCCGCCCGCCTCCGGACCCTCGTCCCAGTCGAGGCCGAGCCAGCGCAGCGAGTCCAGGATCAGCCGCTCGCTGCGCGCCGTGGAGCGCGTCCGGTCCGTGTCCTCGATGCGGAGCAGGAAGCGGCCGCCGCGGCTGCGCGCGAAGGCGAGGTTGAAGAGCGCGACGTAGGCGGTGCCCACGTGGGGATCGCCCGTGGGGCTCGGGGCGACGCGCGTGCGGACGGTCATGAGGGACTCCCTGGCGAGGCGGAGGCGGCGCGGCGCGCCGGTCGCGAAGGGGCGCGATGATACCGTCCCGCGCCCGCCCTGCGCAGGCGCCGCCGGCGGTCCGCGCCGGAAGGCACCGCACGCCTCTGCTATCCTGCGCGCCTTTCGAACGGCCGGGATGCATCGCGATGGACGCACGCGAGACCGACGCGACCCCCGTGCACGGCGACGGCCCCCTCGGCCGCCGGGGGGCACACCGCCTGTGCGTCGCCCCCATGATGGACTGGACCGACCGGCACTGCCGCGCCTTCCACCGCGGCTTCGGGCCGGAGACGGTGCTCTACACGGAGATGGTCACCGCCCGCGCCCTGCTCCACGGCGACGCGGCGCGCCTGCTCGCCTTCGGCGAGCCCGAGCATCCGGTGGCGCTGCAGCTCGGCGGCAGCGATCCCGCGGAACTCGCCACCGCGGCGCGCCTCGGCGCCGACGCCGGCTACGACGAGATCAACCTCAACGTCGGCTGCCCCAGCGACCGCGTGAGCGCGGGCCGCTTCGGCGCCTGCCTCATGGCGGAGCCCGCCCTCGTGGCCGACTGCGTCGCCGCCATGCGCGCGGCCGTCGCCGTCCCCGTCACCGTGAAGTGCCGCCTGGGCATCGACGAGCTCGACGACGACGAGCATTTCCACGGCTTCGTGGACACGGTCGCTGCCGGCGGCTGCTCCCTGTTCGTGGTCCACGCGCGCAAGGCGATCCTCGGCGGCCTCTCCCCGAAGGAGAACCGGGAGATCCCGCCGCTCCAGTACCCCCGCGTCCACGCCCTCGCCGCCGCCCGGCCGGAGCTCGAGATCGTGCTCAACGGCGGCCTGCGCACCGCGACCGACGCCGAGGCGGCGCTCGCCCACGTCGAGGGCGTCATGGTCGGGCGCGAGGCCTACCAGAATCCGGCGATCCTCGGCGCCCTGCACGCGGCGCTGATCGACCCGGCGACGCCGGCGCCGAGCGAGGAAGCCGTCCTCGAGGCGTACCTGCCCTACGTGGCCGACCAGCGCGCGGCCGGCGTGCCGCTGCCGCAGATCACCCGCCATCTCCTCGGCCTGTTCACGGGCCGTCCGGGGGCCCGGCGCTGGCGCCGGCACCTGACCGAGGCCGCCCGTGCGCCGGGCGCGGGGGTCGAGGTGCTCCGCGAGGCCCTCGCGCACGTCGTCCCGCCGGCCGACCGCGCCGCAGCCTGAGGCCTCGTCCGCCGTGCTCGACGCCATCCGCCGCTTCTTCGACAGCCGCCTGGAGCACGGGAACGAGCCGCCCGGCGAGGACCGGCTCGCCCTCGCGACGGCGGCGCTGCTCGTGGAGATCATGCGCGCGGACCGCGAGGCGGACGCGAGCGAACGGGCGCGCATCCTCGAGGTGCTCGAAGCGACCTTCTCCCTGCCCCGCACGGAGCTCGAGGAGATCGCGCGCCTCGCGGAGGCGGAGGCCGAGGACGCGCACGACCTCTACCAGTTCACGCGCCTGGTGAACGAGCGCTACGGGCAGCCGGAGCGCATCGCGCTCGTGCGCAACCTCTGGCGCGTGGCCTTCGCCGACGGCGACCTCGACCGGCACGAGGAGCACCTCGTCCGCCGCGTGGCGGACCTGCTCCACGTGCGCCATTCGGACTTCATCCGGGCGAAGCAGGAAGCGCGGGACGGCTGAGCGCCCCGTCGCGGATCAGGCGGCCCCCGCCTCGAGGGCGACGACCAGGTCCCGGAAGCACTCCCGGTTCGAGTCGTTCAGGGCCATGAGCGTGCGGTGCGCGTCGAGCACGCGCTGACGCAGCGCCTCCTCGTCGCATTCCACGCAGGGCAGTTCGCCGAGCTGGCCGGGCTCCGTGAGCGGTGCTTCCACGATGTGGAACACGTCGTCGAAGCCCATGGCGCGGAGCACGCGGGTGATGTCGGGACGCGTGGAGACGAGGGTCGGGACGACGCCGAAGCGCCGCTGGGTCTCGAGGGAGAGCTTGGCGAGGAGCCCGAGGGCGGTGCTGTCGATGCCGTCGGTCTCCGTGAGGTCCACGAGCACGGAGCGGAAGTCCTCGCGCTCGAGCAGCTCGTGGAGGAAGCCGTCCATGGTGGCGCAGAGGGTCACGCGGACGTCGCCCACGAACTTCAGCAGGTAGACGCCGTCGTGCTCCCCGACGAGGATGCGGCCGGCTTCCATGGTCAGCTCCCGGTCAGCCGGCTCGGGTCACGAGCAGGCAGGCGATGTCGTCCGGCGCTTCCAGCTCCGACGACAGGCCGAGTTCCGAGCACAGACCGTCCAGGTTCGTACCACTGCGCTCCACCGCCTGGAGGAGCCGCTGCTCGCGCTCCGCGAGGCCCGGCTCCGGCAGCACCTCGAGCACGCCGTCGGAGAAGAGCGCGAGCGTGCAGCGCTCGGGCAGTTCCACCGTCGCCGACGCGAAGCGGAGCTCCGGGAACAGCCCGAGCGGCTTGCCGGGTAGTTCGAGGAAACGAGCGCCCTCCTCCGCGGCGAGCACCGGCGCCGGGAAGTGCCCCGCGTTCGCGTAGGCGAGGCGCTGGCGCGCGCAGTCCACCACCCCGAGGAACATGGTCACGTGCCGGTCGAGGTGGCTCTCCAGGAGCTCCTGGTTGAGCCAGCGCAGGATGTCGCCGGGTTCCGTGAGCATGCGCGGGCGGTACTCGCGGCGCAGGCGTCGCGAGAAGTTCTTCAGGAGCACGGTCACGAAGGCCGAGGAGGCGCCGTGGCCGGAGACGTCCGCGATGTAGAGGACGAAGTGCTGCTCCGTGACGCGGAAATAGTCGACGAAGTCGCCGGAGAGATAGAGGGAGGGAACGATGCGGTGCTGGAGCCGGAAGCCGTCGATGGCCATGGGCGACGGCGGCAGCATGCCGAACTGCACCTGCCGTCCGGCGCGCTGGTCCCGCTGCAGCGCCTCGACGTGATCGCGCAGGCGCTGGTTGGCGAGCTCGAGCTCCTGCTCCACCCGCGCCTTGTCCCGGCGCAGGCGCGTGCGCTCGAGCGCCGCGTCGACGGCGTGGACGACCATCGCCGGGTCGGCCACGGGCTTGAAGAGGTAGTCGGCGGCGCCCAGGCGCAGCGCCTGGACCACGTCCGAGCGCTCGGACTCGACGGTCACCACCACCACCGGCACCTCGGGGCGGTCCAGGGCGATCCGCTCCAGGAGGGACCGGCCCGTCGCATCGGCCATCGCCAGTTCGCACAGCACCAGATCCACGGGCCCGTCGCCGAGCCTCGCCAGTCCCTCCTCGCCGTCGCCGGCCTCCACCACCTCGTGGCCCCGGGCCCGGAGTGCCGCGGCGAGCCACGTCCGATCGTCCGTCGCATCGTCGACCACGAGCAGCCGCGTCGCCATCAGGGATTTCCCCCGGATCGGCGCTGTGGGGCACGGAAGTGGGCATGGGACGGCAGGAGGACGGAGGGTGGGGGGTGACGGTCGGACCGGTACGCGCAGGGACGCGTGAGGGCTCGCGCTTCCGGCTCGCTGGCCACGGACGTCGGGTCTCCCTGAGGCGGAGCGCGCGCTTCACGATGGCGCAGACCGTACTCCCGAAGCGACGGCGGCGCAAGGCAGCGCCGGCGCTGCCGCTGCGGCGCCCGTGCCGCGGACGGAGTGCTTCCATGCCCCGTCGGACCCCGCCGGGCGCCCCGGGTTCCGCGTCGGGGTCCGGGAAGCGAGCGCTTGCCGTCCCGAGCGGTCCGATCCGCGCGCGAGCCCGGGCGTCCGTGGGGAGATCGAGGGAGCTTGCCGAAGCAGGTGCCTGCCGATTCCGCCACGGAAGACGCTGTCGCAGCCGCCGATCGGGCCGCGCAGCAGCCGCGCGGGAGCCGGTGACCGATCTCTTCCCGGACGCTCAGCGTCCGTCGAGGCGCAGCGCCTCCTCGACCTCCGCGAAGGCCCGCCGCAGGCGCTTGGGCGAGACGGGCTCGCGGGTGCCGAGGGCCTGGGCGAAGAGCGAGACCCGGTACTCCTCGAGGAGCCAGCGCAGCCCCGCGACGCCCGCGTCCGGGCGGTCGCCGGCCAGGGCCCGGAGTGCCCCGAGGCGGCTCTCCCAGCCGCCGAGCTCCACGATGCGTTCCCGATCCCGTTCCACGGCGCCCTGCAGCTGCCCGAGGCGCCTCGCCGCCGCCTCCAGATAGCGCGGCAGCTCGTCGCGCCAGGGCTCGGGCGTGGCCAGGAGGAAGTCCGGCGGCACGAGCCGCGCGAGCCAGCGGTCCACGTCGTCCACGGCGTCCCGGAAGGCCGGCGAGGCGCGCGCCTCGTCGAGGGCCCGGCGCACCCCGTGCCAGCCCTCGAGCACGGCGAGGGCGAGGGCCGCCACCTCGTTCACGTGGCCGGCGAGGCGCCCCCGGCCGCGGTCGAGCACGGCGCGGAAGGCGTCGGCGTCCCGGGGCGGATCCTCGCCCGGGACGAGGTGGGCCCGCTCCGCGGCGACCCGGAGGATCTGGTCCTGGAGCGCCGCCGGATCCCC
>JAZBPF010000313.1:0-2177 GCA_036351515.1 Pseudomonadales bacterium
GAAGGCGGAACCGTCCACCACGAGGTCGCCGGTGATGCGGCGGATGCCGGCCCCGCGGATGCCCCGCACGAACTTCCAGAACTCCTCGGCCACGAGCCAGGGGTCGCCGGTGCCGCGCAGGAGCAGGTCACCGTCGAGGACGCCGTCGCGCACGGGGCCCAGGGCCCAGGCCTCCGTGCGCCAGCGATGGGCCGGCGTCAGCCCCTCGAGGGCCGCGAAGGTGGTCACGAGCTTGAGCGTGGACGCCGGGATCCGCGGGGCATCGGCGCGCCAGTGCGCCCGGACGGCCCCGTCCGCGAGGTCGGCCACGAAGACGCTCACGTTCTCGGGATCCACGCCGAGGGCGCCGGCCACGCGGAGCACCGGCGACGGCAGCTCTTCCGGCACGACAGACGCCTCGCCCCGGACGGCGGCCGGCAGGGCGAGCAGGAACAGGAGCGGGAACAGGAGGAGGCGGTACGCGCTCACGGGCACCTCACGACGGCAAAGGCACAGTCTGCCGTGCCCGCATCCGGACGCAACGCCCGCGAGCGCACGAGCGGTGCTACCATTCGGCGGCCACAGGAGGCCCCGCGAAACGGGCGATCCCCCGCGGGCCAAGCGCACGAGACCACCGACAGCACGGATGCGACCGCAGTCCGGAGGGCCGCCGGCGACCGCCGGCCGGCCCGGCGCAGATCCGTAGTCCCGGAGTTCCTCGTACCGCCGCGACAGTCCATGCCGTGACGACAGGAATGCCATGGCCGAGAAGAAGTCCGTCCCCCTGACCCAGGCCTTCCGCCTCGTGGTCGGCGACCAGGCGAGCTACCTGTGGACCGCGGTCATCTTCACCGGGGTCATCAGTCTGCTCTCGCTCGCCGTGCCGGTGGCCGTGCAGCTGCTCATCGACTCGGTGGCGAATCTCGGGACCGTGACCCCGATCGTCATCCTGTCCTTCGTGTTGCTGGGGGTGCTGGCGGCGCAGGGTTCGCTCTATGCCGCCCGGGACTTCGTGCTGGAGATGTTCGAGCGGCGCTTCCTCGCCCGCACGGCGCAGGAGGTGACCCTGCGCACCGCCTATGCCGAAGCCATGGCCTTCGAGGCCCGGAACCGGGAGGACCTCTACAACCGGTTCTTCGAGATCTCGATCATCAAGAGTACGATCCCGGCGCTCGCCTCGAGCGGCCTGAATCTCGTGTTCCAGGCGGTGGTCGGCTACATCGTCGTCGCCTTCTATCACCCGTACTTCCTGTGGGTGAGCGTGGTGCACGCGATCCTCATCGTCGCGATCTGGCAGTCCCTGGACCGCCCGGCGGTGCGCAGCGCCATCGACATGTCCACCGCCAAGTTCCGGATGGGGAACTGGCTCGAGTCCATGGCCATCAAGCACCGGGTCTTCAAGTCCGAGGCCGGCATCCGCTGGTCCGACGACCGCAGCGACGAGCTCACGGACGAATTCGTGGACGCGCACAAGCGCCACTTCCGCTGCACCTTCACGCAGACGGTCAGCTACCAGATCCTCATGGCCGTGGGGAGCGCCCTGCTCCTGGGCATCGGCGGCTGGCTGGTGGTCGTCGGCCAGCTCACCGTGGGGCAGCTCGTCGCCGCCGAGCTCATTCTCGGAACGATCTTCCTCAACATGGGCAACTTCCCCACCGTGCTCGAGAGCTGGTACAGCATGCGCGCGGCGCTCGACAAGCTCTCGCAGCTGCATCGCGTGGCCCTCGAGGACGTGGAGACCCAGGGCAAGCGCGACGACTGGGAGCCTTCCGTGGTCTTCGACGACGTGACCGTGCACTACCGACTCCACGACGTGCGTCTCGACGCCCAGTTCCCGGCGGGCAGCTCGACCCTCGTGGCCCCGGAGAGCGCGAGCCACGTGGAGGTGCTCTGCAACCTGCTCCTGCGCGTGCAGACCCCGACCCCCGGGCGCGTGCTCCTCGGGGGCCGGGACGCCGAGGTCTTCGACATCCATCACCTGCGCGACGACGTGGTCATCGTGGGGGACACGCGCCTGTTCGAGTGCACCGTCGCCCAGTTCCTGCGTCTGGCGAATCCGACGCTCACCCACGGGCAGATGCGGGAAGTGCTCGATGTGGTCGGGCTCGACGAGCTGATCGAGTCGCTGGAGGACGGCCTGGAGACCGTGCTCACGCCCCAGGGCCATCCGCTCACCACGAGCGAGATCCTGCGCCTGA
>JAZBPF010000314.1:0-6781 GCA_036351515.1 Pseudomonadales bacterium
CCTCGTGCACGAGATCCTCGACGAGCGTCTCGTGCCCGAGTGGCAGCGCCTGGACACGCTCGCCGACGCCATCACCAGCATCGACTACTTCCTCGAGCGCATGCTGCAGGACGGCGGCGCCATGGATCCCCGGGTCCTCGACATCGCCGAGGAGAGCGTCCGCGCCCTCGGCTACGACCTCGAGATCCCCCCGGAGCCCGAGGCCGCATCCGCTCCGGCGCCGGCTCCCGCGCCGCCGGCCGCGACCGTCCCGGAGCCCCGGCCCGAGCCGGTCCCCGAGGAGATCGTGCCGCCGGCGCCGCCCCTCGAGGCGGAGCCCGCGTCGCAACTCGACGCGCCTTCGGCGCTCACGGAGCCGACCGAGGAGGACTTCGACCTCGGGCTCCTCGGTGACGAGCCGACGCCCGCGCCGGCCGCCCCGGCGCCGGCCGAGACGCCCGTCGCCAGCGAGGGGGACGAAGACAGCCTCATCGACGACGAGATCATCGAGATCTTCCTCGAGGAGTGCGGCGAGGTCCTCGAGACGCTCGACACCCATCTCGGCAGCTGGCGCGAGGACCTCTCGGACCGGCCGGCGCTCACGGAGATCCGCCGCGCCTTCCACACGCTCAAGGGCAGCGGCCGCATGGTCGGCGCCACGACCCTCGGCGAGATGGCCTGGGCCGTCGAGAACATGCTCAACCGCGTCCTCGACCACACGGTGGACGCGAGTGCCCCGATCCTCGAGGTCGTGCTGGAGGCCCGGGACCGCATTCCCGCCCTGCGCGAGGCCTTCGCGGAGGGACGCGAGGCCGAGGGCGGCGTGCACGAGATCGTCGAGAAGGCGGACGTGCTCGCCTCCGGTGGGTCCCTCGCGGACCTCGACGCCGCCGCGGAGGACGACGACGCCCCGATCGTCGCGGACGACGACGCCCTCCTCGCCGAGGCGCCCGAGGCCGGCCCCTCGCTCCTCGCCGAGGACGACGCGCTGCCGGAACTCCCGGACTTCGACCTCGCCGAGGACCTGGCCACCGCAGAGGAGCCGGAGCCTGCACAGGCGGCCGGAGCGCCGGAGGCGACCGACTACGAACTGGCGGCCGAGCTCGACGAGGCCTTCCTCGAGCTCGAGGCGGAGGGCGACGGGATCGCCCTGCCCGAGCCCGAGGACCTCGAGTCGGCTCTCGCCGAGGAGTCGGACTTCGTCCTGGCCACGGAAACGGAGCCGGCGGACGACGAGGAGACGCTCCCGGAGATCCGCGAGGAGGAGCTGGCCGCCGAGGCGGACGAGGCGTTCCTGCTCGAGGCGGACACGACCGACGAGACGCCCCCGGCGGCGGAGCCGCCGTCCGCTGCGATCGCCGAGGAAGTGCCCGAGGCGCCGTCCGCGCCGGAGCACGAGGCGGAGGCATTGCCCGAGCCGAGCGCCGGACCGGGATCGGAGCCCGACGTCCCGGCGGAGGAACCCGTCGCGGAGGAGCTCCTCGAGGCGGACGTCGAAGCCGAAGTCCGGACGGACGCGGACGCGTACGCCGAGGCCGGCGAGCCGGAGGCCGAGGACGCGCTCCGCGCGGCCAGCGCCTTCGACATGCCCTCGGGCATCTCCGAGCCCGTCGAGCCGGACTTCGACCTCGCCGACCTCGAGCCCGCCCCGGCGCCACGCCCGACGCTGGTGGAGGGCACCGGCGAGGCGGAGCGCGGGGACGAGCTCCTCGACGTCTTCGTGAGCGAGGCGGAAGGGCACCTCGCCGTGCTGCGGGCCTTCGACGCGGGCGAGGGCCTGGACGATCCCGACGATCCGCCGCCCACGGAACAGGCCCTGCGCCGCGCGCTGCACACGCTCAAGGGCAGTGCGGCCATGGCGGAGTATCCGGGCATCGCCGGCGCCGTCGGTCCCCTCGAACGGCTGCTCCGGGCCCATCTCGAGCTCCAGCGGCCCCTGGACGATCGCGCCCGGGCGCTGCTCCGGGCGGGGCGCGAGCATCTCGAGGACGCGCTCGTCGTCCTGCGCCGCGAGGGCTTCGAACCGATCGGGGGCGCCGAGGCCCGGGCCCACACGCTCGAGGTCGAGCGCCGGGCCGTGGAGCTCGAGGACGAGATCGCGGCGGTGCGCCGCGGCGCCGCCGCCGGTACCACCACCAGCGAGGTGCTCACCGGCGAGCACATGGACGCGCTCCTCGACGGCGCCGAGCTCGTGCGCGCCTGGGCCACGACCGGCGACGACGACGCCCTGCCGGCGCTGCGCGCGGAACTGGACGCCCTCGCGGAGCGGGCGTCCGACGCGGGCCGGACCGAGATCGCCGGACTCGCGACGGCGCTCGCCGCCGCCCACGGCCGCCTCGGCGGCGTGCGGCCCGACGCCGCGGCGACGGACGCGCTCGCGCGGGCCCACGAGGGCCTCGTGGCCATGCTCGACGCCCTCGCCGCGGACCTCGCGCACGCGGCGGACGCGGCCCTCGTCGACGCCCTCGAGGCCGTCGGCACGCCGGCTCCCGGCGCCGCCGCGGCGGTCCCGGAGGTCGAGGAGTCCCCGGCACCGGTGCCGCCGGTCGCGCCACCGGCTGCTCCGGCTCCCGCAACGACTCCCTTCTTCCGGGACAGCGTCGCCGACGTCGACCTCGATCCGGAGATGGCGGAGATCTTCTTCGAGGAAGCCGAGGAGCTCCTCGAGAACATCGACGCCGGCTTCGCCGCCTGGTCCGACGGCGACCGCGCCGGCCCGGACATGCTGGTGCGCGCCCTGCACACCCTGAAGGGCGGCGCGCGCATGGCGGGCCTTGCGGGCCTCGGCGACGAGGCGCACGAGCTCGAGACCTGGATCGAGGGGCACCGCAGCGGCGAGGGGGCGGAGTTCTTCCCGACCCTGCGCCGGCGCATCGACGCCCTCGCGGACCACGTCGCGCGCCTGCGGCGTGGCGAGACCGTGGAGCGGACGCCGGCCCCCGGGCCCGCGGCCCCGGAGCCGACTCCCGCGGGCCCGGTCCCCGCGGCCGACGAAGCGCCTGCACCGGCGACCTCGCTGCCCGAACGACCGGCGCTCGGCGTGGACGATCCGGCGCGCGCCGATCCCGACGTGCTCGAACCCTTCCTCGAGGAGGCGACGGAGCTCGCCGAGGCCATGGACGGGGCCCTCGCCGGCTGGCGGGCCGAGCCCTCGAACGAGCTCCACCTCGAGACCCTGCTCCGGGCCCTGCACACGCTCAAGGGCGGTGCGCGCATGGCCGGGCTGCCGGCGCTCGGCGAGGCGGTGCACGACCTCGAGTCGCGCGTCGAGGGCGCCCGCGGGCGCATGGACCTGCGCGACGGCAGCTTCTTCACGAACCTGCAGCTGAACGCCGACGCCCTCTCCGGACGGATCGCGGCGATCGCCGACGCCTTCGCGAGCGGCCCCGCGCCGACCGGGGCCGCACCGGCCGCCGAGGCTCCGGCCTCCGTCGCCCCGCAGGCGCCGGTCCCGAAACCCGCGGCGGAGGCCGCGCCCGCCGCGCCGCCGACCGGTCCCGTACCGACGCCGTCGCGGGAAGCACCGGTGCGCGAGGCCTCGCAGGAGATGATCCGCGTCGCCTCCTCGCTCCTCGACGGCCTCGCGAACCTCGCCGGGGAGTCCAGCATCCTGCGCGGGCGCATCGCCCAGCAGATCGGCGACTTCGGGGGCTCCCTCGACGAGATGGGCGCCACCATCGAGCGCATCCGCTCCCAGGTGCGGCGCATCGAACTCGAGACCGAGGCCCAGGTCCTGTTCCGCCAGGAGCGGAGCGAGAAGACGGGCTACGAGAACTTCGACCCGCTCGAGATGGACCGCTACACGCAGCTCCAGGAGCTCGCGCGCACGCTCGCCGAGAGCGCCTCGGACGTGAACGACCTGCGCGAGACCCTCGTGGACCGCGTGCGCGACGCCGAGACCCTCCTCGTACAGCAGGGCCGGATCCACACGGACCTGCAGGAAGGGCTCATGCGCACGCGCATGGTCCCCTTCGCGCGGCTCCTGCCGCGCCTGAAGCGCATCGTCCGGCAGGTGGCCCGCGAGGTCGGCAAGAAGGTCGAGCTCGAACTGCGGGACGCCGAGGGCGAGCTCGACCGCAACGTCCTCGAACGCATGATCCCGCCGCTCGAGCACATGCTGCGCAACGCCGTGGACCACGGCATCGAGGAGCCGGCCGTGCGCGAGCAGCGCGGCAAGGCCGCCGAGGGCACGATCCGTCTCTCCCTCTCCCGGGAGGGTGGCGACATCGTCCTCGAGGTGGCGGACGACGGCGGCGGCATCGACGTGGAGGCCGTGCGCCGCCGCGCCATCGACCGGGGGCTCCTCGACGCCGCGGCCGCGCCCTCGGAGGACGAGATCCTCTCCTTCATCATGGCGCCGGGCTTCTCCACGGCCCGCAACGTCACGCAGATCTCCGGGCGCGGCGTCGGCATGGACGTGGTGAACAGCGAGGTCAAGCAGCTCGGCGGCAGCATCTCCATGGCCTCGACCTGGGGCGTGGGGACGACCATCTCCGTGCGCCTGCCGTTCACCGTGTCCGTGAACCGCGCGCTCATGGTCACCGTCGGCGAGGACGAATACGCCGTCCCGCTCTCGGGCATCGAGGGCATCGTGCGCGTCTCGCCGCAGCAGCTCCTGCGGCAGTACGAGAGCGACGCCTCCGACTTCGCCTACGCCGGGCGCACCTACGAGCTGTCCTACCTCGGTGCCTGGCTGGGCCTGCCGCACCGGGTGCGGCAGGACCTGCCGTCCGTGCCCGTGCTCATGGTCCGCGCCGGCGACCGGGGCCGGGCGGTCCACGTGGACACCGTCGCCGGCAGCCGCGAGATCGTGGTGAAGAGCCTCGGGCCGCAGTTCGCCGGCCTCTCCGGGGTCTCCGGCGCGACGATCCTCGGCGACGGGCGTGTCGTGGTGATCCTCGATCTGCCCTCGCTGCTGCGCTCGAGCTCGCAGCTCCGGCTCTCGGGCCCGACGGAACCGGCGCCCGCGCCGGCCGTCGAGGCGGACGCCCGGGAGCGGAACGCGGAGCCCCGTGCACCCTCGACGGCCGCCGTCGCGCCGCCGAAGCCCACGGTCGTCGTGCCCGAGCGCACCCGCGTGCTCGTGGTGGACGACTCCGTCACCGTGCGCAAGGTCACCACGCGCCTGCTCGAGCGCCAGGGCATGTCCGTGTCCGTCGCGAAGGACGGCGTCGAAGCCGTGGGCGCCCTCGCCGAGCAGAAGCCCGACGTCATGCTCCTGGACATCGAGATGCCGCGCATGGACGGCTTCGAGGTGGCCCAGCACGTGCGCAACGAGCCGGGGCTCGCCGACCTGCCCATCATCATGATCACGTCCCGGACCGGCGAGAAGCACCGGAGCCGCGCCCAGGAGATCGGCGTCGACCGGTTCCTCGGCAAGCCCTTCCAGGAGGCGGAACTGGTCGCGACCATCGAGGAGCTCACCGGTCGATGAACACGCAGCGCGAGATTCCCTGCGTCCTCGTGCCCATCGAGACCGGGCAGCTGCTGCTGCCGAACGTCACCGTGGCCGAGGTGCTGCGCATGCAGCGCATCCGTCCGCTCAAGGGCGCACCGCGCTGGCAGCTGGGCATCCTTCCCTGGCGCGGACGCGCCGTGCCCGTGCTGTCCGTCGAGCTGCTGCTCGAGGACGCCGGCTACGAGCTGCCGCCACCCTCGGCCAATCACGCGCTGCTCGTCATGAACCGCACGCGGCCCCTGGACGCGCTGTCCTTCTACGCCGTCCGGGTGGCCGGCGCGCCGCGCCTGCTGTGGATCGCCGAGGAGGACCTCGATCCCGTCGACGGCCTGCTCGGCCCGGCGGAGGCCGCGCGCATCCGCCTCGGCGAGGAAGCGGCGCTGGTGCCCAAGCTCGCCTACCTCGAGGACCTCGTCCTCCGCGACGCCCTCGTCCAGCGCCCCGCACCCCAGAGCGCCTGACGTCCACGTCGGATCCGTGGCGGGGCACGTCCGGCGCGACGGAAGCCGGCTCCCGCGTTGCCCCGCGGCTTCGATGCCCGCGAGCACGAACTTCGGCTCTGCTTCCCCCGGGCTACCCGTGTCCGTCGCCGCTGAAGCGCGCTCCCACAGTGGCCGTGGCTCCGACCCGTGTGGGAGCGCGCTTCAGCGGCGATGTCTCTTCGGCCGGACAGGTTCGTCGCGACCGAAGTCGGCTCCCACTCCGGCAGCATCGTCGACGCCTGTGTGAGTGATGCTCTGGCGAAGTGGGGCAGTGGTCGGGGGCCGTCGCCGGCAGAGACCACCTTCACGGCGGCGCGTCGGCGCCTGGACTCGGAAGCACTCAGCGGCCGCCGGCCAGATCTCCCCAGAGCCACTGCAGCACCGCGAGGCCCGCGAGGGGAGCGGTCTCCGCCCGCAGCACGCGGGGCCCCAGGGCAGTGCGACGGAAGCCGGCGGCGTCGAGCACGGCGAGGTCCTCGGGAGCGAGACCGCCTTCGGGACCGGTGACGAGGACGGCGCGCCCGGGCGGCGCGGCCTCCGGCGTCAGGGGTGCGCCCTCGGGGTCGAGCACGTACCGCGGTCCGCCGTCGGGGAGCCCTTCGCAGAACGCGGCGAGCGTCACGGGGCCGTACAGTTCCGGCAGCCGCGCCCGCCCTGACTGCTGGGCCGCATGGACGAGCACCCCCTGCCAGTGCCGCAGCCGGTTCTCGAGCCGCTTGCCCTCCAGGCGGACTTCCACGCGCGCGGTGTCGAGCAGCGTGATGCGGGCCGCCCCGAGCTCGCAGGCCTTCTGCAGGGCCACGTCCATGCGCTCGCCCCGCAGGAGCGCCAGCCCGAGATGCACCGCGAGCGGCGACTCGCC
>JAZBPF010000315.1:0-9825 GCA_036351515.1 Pseudomonadales bacterium
CCCACGGGCCCTCAGCCGAACTGCGTGGCCCGCTCCCCGAGGCGGCCCAGGAGGGCGAGGGGCGCGCGGGACTGGTTCATGGAGTAGATGTGCAGCCCCGGCGCGCCGCCCGCGAGCAGGCGCTCGCAGAGCTCGGTCACCACGTCGAGGCCGAAGGCGTAGACGGACTCCTTGTCGTCCCGGTACTGCTCGAGCCGCTTGCCGATCCAGCGCGGGATGTCGGCGCCGCAGTTCTCCGAGAAGCGCACGAGCCCCTCGACGTTCGTGATCGGCATGACGCCGGGCACGATCGGTACCGTCGCGCCCGCCGCCCGCGCCCGCTCCACGAAGTCGAAGTAGGCCTCGGCGTTGTAGAAGTACTGGGTGATCGCCGAATCCGCGCCGGCGGCGACCTTCTCGACGAAGTAGCGCACGTCGGCGTCGGCCGAGGGCGCGTCCGGATGCACCTCCGGATACGCGGCCACCTCGATGTGGAAGGCGTCCCCCGCGTGCTCGCGGAGCAGGCGCACGAGCTCGACGGCGTAGTGCACCTCGCGCCGGCCGCCCATGCCCGAGGGCACGTCGCCGCGCAGGGCGACGATGCGGCGGATCCCCGCCTCACGATAGCGATCCACGAGGGCGCGGATCGCGTCGTGGGAATCGCCGCCGATGGACAGGTGCGGGGCCACCTCGCGCCCCTCGCCCTGGATCTCGAGGACGGTCTCGAGGGTCCGGTCGCGGGTGGAGCCGCCGGCGCCATAGGTGACGGAATAGAACTCCGGATGGGCCGCCGCGAGTCGCTCGCGCACGGCGACGAGCTTGCGCCGGCCTTCCTCCGTCTTCGGCGGGAAGAACTCGAAGGAGACCGGTACGGGGAGTCCGCCGGCCATGGTCAGAGCGCCGCGCGCAGCGCCTCGGCCTTGTCCGTGCGCTCCCAGCTGAACTCCGGCTCCTCGCGCCCGAAGTGGCCGTAGGCCGCGGTCTTGAAGTAGATCGGACGCTTCAGGTCGAGCATGGCGATGAGCCCCTTGGGCCGGAGGTCGAAGTGCTCGCGCACGAGGGCCACGATCTTCTCGTCCGGCAGCTTGCCCGTGCCGAAGGTGTTCACGGAGATGGAGGTGGGCTCGGCCACGCCGATGGCGTAGGACACCTGGATCTCGCAGCGCGAGGCGAGGCCCGCGGCGACGATGTTCTTGGCCACGTAGCGCCCGGCGTAGGCGGCGCTGCGGTCCACCTTGGAGGGATCCTTGCCGGAGAAGGCGCCGCCGCCGTGGCGCGCCATGCCGCCGTAGGTGTCGACGATGATCTTGCGCCCCGTGAGGCCGCAGTCGCCGACCGGGCCGCCGATGACGAACTTGCCGGTCGGGTTGATGTAGACCTTCGTGGCCTCGGACATCCAGTTCGCGGGGATCACCGGCTTGATGATCTCCTCCATCACCGCTTCCCGCAGATCGGCCTGGGAGATCTCCGGATCGTGCTGGGTGGAGAGCACCACGGCCTCCACGGCCTCGGGTTTGCCGTCGGCGCCGTAGCGGAAGCTCACCTGGCTCTTCGCGTCGGGCCGCAGCCAGGCGAGCTTGCCGGACTTCCGGAGCTCCGCCTGCTTCTGCACGAGCCGGTGCGAGTAGGAGATCGGGGCGGGCATGAGCACGTCGGTCTCGTCCGTCGCGTAGCCGAACATGAGCCCCTGGTCGCCGGCGCCCTGCTCCTTGTCGTCGCCCTCGTCGACGCCCATGGCGATGTCCGCGGACTGCTGGCCGACGGCGTTGATCACGGCGCAGGTGTCCGCGTCGAAGCCGACGTGGGAGGAGGTGTAGCCGATCTCGCGCACCGTGCGGCGCACGATCTCCTCGTAGTCGATGAAGGTGTTCTCCGGCAGGCGGATCTCCCCGGCGAGCACGACCATGCCCGTCTTCACGAGGGTCTCGACCGCGATGCGCGCGTCCGCGTCCTTCGCCAGCATGGCGTCCACGATGGCGTCGGAGATCTGATCCGCCATCTTGTCGGGGTGGCCCTCGCTGACGGACTCGGAGGTGAAGGTCTGGTACTCGGCCATGGGTGCGACGGTCCTCTCCAGGGCGACCGGTCCCGCGGGGCGGTCGGACGGATCGATCGATGAAAGTCGATGGATGATACCGGAGCCTCGCACGCCGTGCGACGGTCCCGGGCCCGCCGCCGCGCCGGACGGTCGCGGGACCGCCGTCACCGGTCGCGTCGGCGCCCCGCTCGCCGTCCCGGGGTCGGGGGACGGGCCGCATTGCGCGGCCTCCGGGGGATCGGGAGAATACGCGGCCCTTCGATGCCGCCCCCGTCCGGAGCCCGCCCATGCCCACTCGCCGCGACCGCGCCAACGCGATCCGCGCCCTCGCCATGGACGCCGTCCAGCGCGCGGCCAGCGGTCACCCCGGTGCCCCCATGGGCATGGCCGACCTCGCGGAGGTGCTCTGGCGCGACCACCTGCGCCACGACCCGGCGGATCCCAACTGGTTCGATCGCGACCGCTTCGTGCTCTCGAACGGCCACGCGTCGATGCTTCTCTATGCGCTGCTCCACCTGACGGGCTACGAGCTCTCCCTCGACGACCTGAAGGACTTCCGGCAGCTGCACTCGAGGACCGCGGGGCATCCGGAGTTCGGCGAGGCGCCGGGCATCGAGACCACCACGGGCCCCCTCGGCCAGGGCTTCGCGAACGCCGTGGGCATGGCGCTCGCCGAGAAGATCCTCGCGGCGCGCTACAACCGGGCGGACTTCCCGGTGGTGAACCACCGCACCTGGGTCTTCTGCGGCGACGGCTGCCTCATGGAAGGCATCTCCCACGAGGCCGCGTCCCTGGCCGGGACGCACCGCCTCGGCAAGCTGATCTGCCTCTACGACGACAATCACATCTCCATCGACGGGGACGTCAGCGGCTGGTTCACGGACGACACCGCGGCCCGCTTCGAGGCCTACGGCTGGCAGGTGGTGCGCCACGTGGACGGCCACGACCCGGAGTCCGTGAGCGCGGCGATCTCCACGGCCCTCGCGGAGACCGAGCGGCCGACCCTGCTCATGTGCCGCACCGTGATCGGCTTCGGCTCCCCGAAGAAGGCCGGCACCGCCGACGCGCACGGCGCCCCGCTCGGGGACGACGAGGTCGCGGCGGCGCGCGAGCAGCTCGGCTGGTCCCACCCGCCCTTCGAGATTCCCGAGTCCATCCGCGCCGAGTGGGACGCCCGTCGCCAGGGCGCCCAGCGCCACGCCGAGTGGGACGGCCTCGTGGAGCGCTACCGGCAGGCCCATCCGGAGCTGGCGGCGGAGTTCGAGCGCGTGGCTCGCGGCGAGCTGCCCGCGGGGCTCGAGGACGCGCTCCTCGACCTCGCCCGGGCGACCCAGGCCGAGGCGCCGAAGATCGCCACGCGCCAGGCGTCGAAGAAGGTGCTCGACCTGATCGGGGCACGCATGCCCGAGCTCCTCGGCGGCTCCGCGGACCTCACGGGCTCGAACGGTACCCTCTTCGACGGCGCGCGCGTCCTCGGCGGCGAGTGCGTGGACGCCCAGTACGTGCACTGGGGCGTGCGCGAGTTCGCCATGACCGCCGCCTGCAACGGCATCGCCCTGCACGGGGGTCTCGTCCCCTACTCGGCCACCTTCCTCGTGTTCATGGACTACGGCCGCAATGCCGTGCGCCTGTCCGCGCTCATGGGGATCCGCCACGTGCTCGTGTACACGCACGACTCCCTCGCCCTCGGCGAGGACGGGCCCACGCACCAGCCGGTGGAGCAGCTCGCGACGCTGCGCATGACCCCCAACCTCGAGACCTGGCGCCCCTGCGATCAGGTGGAGACCGTCTTCGCCTGGCACGCGGCAGTCACCCGCACGGACGGCCCGACGGCCCTCGTGCTCTCCCGCCAGGGCCTGCCCTGCGCACCGCGCAGCGACGCCCAGCTCGAGGCCGTGGCCCGCGGCGGCTACGTGCTCCGCGAGGGCGGGGCGTCGCCGGCCTGCGTGCTCGTGGCCACGGGCTCCGAGGTGGCCCTGGCCCTCGAGACCGCCGAGCGTCTCGCCGGCGAGGGCGTCGAGCTGCGCGTGGTCTCCGTGCCCTGCCTGGAGCGCTTCCTCGCCCAGGACGAGGGCTACCGGGCGAGCGTCCTGCCCGCCGGCGTCCCGCGCCTCGCCCTCGAGGCCGGTCACCCCATGCCCTGGTGGCGCATCGTCGGCGAGCGCGGTGACGTGCTCGGCATCGATCGCTTCGGCCTGTCCGGGCCGGGCCCCGCGGTCATGGCCGAGTACGGCTTCGAGCCGGAGGCCGTGGCCGCGCGCGTGCGTGCGCTCGTCTCCGCCTGAGCCCCGCTCGCGCGGCCTTCATCGGAACGCGATCGGCTGCGCGCTAGCATCGGGGACCGGCGCGCCGCGGGGATGGCGCGCGAGCTGGGCAACCCTGGGGAGCAGAGCATGAGCCTCGACGTGCTGCGCATGACCGACCTCGACCTCGCGGGCAAGCGGGTGTTGATCCGCGAGGACCTGAACGTGCCCGTGAAGGACGGCGCCGTTACCAGCGACGCGCGCATCCGCGCGGCCCTGCCGACGCTCCGCGCCGCCCTCGACGCCGGGGCCGCGGTGATGGTCGTCTCGCACCTCGGCCGCCCCGACGAGGGCGAGAGCGCCGCCACGCAGCCGGAGTTCTCCATGGCCCCGGTCGCCGAACGGCTCGGCGAGCTCCTGGGGCGCGCCGTGCCGCTCCGCGAGGACTGGATCGACGGCGTCGACGTCGCCCCCGGCCAGCTCGTGCTGCTCGAGAACGTGCGCTGGCTGCCGGGCGAGAAGAAGGACGACGAGGCCCTGGCCCGGAAGATGGCCGCCCTCTGCGACGTCTACGTGATGGACGCCTTCGGTACCGCGCACCGGGCCCAGGCCAGCACCCACGGTGCCCTGCGCTTCGCGCCGGTGGCCTGCGCCGGGCCGCTCCTCGCCGCCGAACTCGAGGCCCTCGGCAAGGCGCTGCACGAACCGGCGCGGCCCATGATCGCCATCGTCGGTGGCTCGAAGGTCTCCACCAAGCTCTCGGTCCTCGAGCGCCTGGCCGAGATCGCCGACCGCGTGATCGTCGGCGGCGGCATCGCCAACGCCTTCATCGCCGCCGCGGGCCACTCCGTGGGGGCATCGCTCCTCGAAGGCGAACTCGTCGACGAGGCGAAGCGTCTCGCGGCGAAGGGCGACTTCCCGATCCCGACCGACGTGGTCGTGGCCGACCGCTTTGCGGCCGACGCCACGGCCACGGTGAAGCCCGTCGATCAGGTGGCCGACGGCGAGATGATCCTCGACATCGGCCCCGAGACCGCGAAGGCCTGGGGCGCGGAACTCCGCGGCGCCGGGACGATCCTCTGGAACGGCCCCGTGGGTGTCTTCGAGTTCGAGGCCTTCGGCGCCGGCACGAAGGCCCTGGCCGAGGCCATCGCCGCGAGCGACGGCTTCTCCATCGCCGGCGGCGGTGACACGCTCGCGGCCATCGACCAGTACGGCGTCACGGACCGCATCTCCTACATCTCCACCGGCGGCGGCGCCTTCCTCGAGTTCGTGGAAGGCAAGACCCTGCCCGCCGTCGAGGCCCTGCAGGCCCGCGCAAAGGGCTGAGTCACCGACGAGCCCGTGGGAAGCCGACGAAGTCGGCGATTCCCGCCCGGGAGCCGGACCCCGAGACGATCGCGCACGACGTGCGCTTCCACGCACGGCCAGGCGATGCGCGCAGGTGCTGCGCTATGCGCGACCACGATGCGCACTCCCCGTCCGACACCCGCGCTGCTGGCGCTCCTCTGCGGCCTCTGCCTGGCAGGGAGCGGGCAGGCGACCGAGGACGACTGGTCCGCGCCCTATGCGCAGCGCTGGGACCGAACGCGCGACGCGACGGCCGATCTCGCCGACGCGCTCCGCACCGCCGAGGCGACCGGGCGTCTCGTGCTCGTGGTCGTCGGCGGCGAGACCTGGGGCCGGTGCCGCGCCTTCGAGCGAATGCTCGAGCGGGACGACGCCCTCCGCGCCCGCTACCGGGAGACCTTCGAGCTCGTGAAGGTTCACGTGAGCCCGGCGCACCGGAACGAGGAGTTCCTCAGCGGGTTCCCGACCGTTCCGCGCCTGCCCCACTTCTTCGCGCTCGAACCCCCGAACCGCCTCGTCGGCTCCGAACGCTCCGTTGCCTTCGAATACCGGCGCTACGGTCTCGAGGGCCTGCGCCCGAGCGCCCTCGAACGCTTCGTGGACGTCTGGTCCGGCTACCTCCGCACCCGCGAACGGCCGGACACCTTCCGTGGGAAGCCGACGCAGTCGGCGACGCCCTGATCCCGTTCCTGCCGTGGAGCCCCCGTGCTGATCCCGCACCTGCTGCCCCTGCGCGCCTGCCGCTTTCTCGCGCGCTACGACCGCTTCGTCGCCGACGTGGAGTTCGACAACGGCACCGTGGTCTCCACCCACTGCGTGAACCCCGGCCGCATGGAGGGCCTCGTCGTCCCCGGCGCCCGAGCCTGGGTCTCGGCGGTCCCGCCGGAGAGTCCCCGCAAGCTCCGCTGGACCCTCGAGCTCCTGGAGCTCGATGGCCGCTACGTCGGTGCCAACACCGTGGTCCCGAACCGCATCGCCGAGACCCTCGTGCGCGCGAAGGCGATCCCGGGCCTCAAGCGCTGGAAGACCCTCGAGCGCGAGGTGCGCTACGGCGAGCGCTCGCGCATCGATCTGATGCTCCGTGGCGGCGGCCCCGACCACCTCGTGGAGGTGAAGAACTGCCACCTCGTGTATCCGGACCGCCGCGCCTACTTCCCCGACTCCGTGAGCGTCCGCGCCGCCGGCCACCTCCGCGAGCTCGCCGCGCAGGTGCGCGAGGGAAGGAAGGCCACGGTCCTCTTCGTGCTCCAGCGCACGGACGGCCGCAGCCTCCGCCCGAGCCGCATGCACGATCCCGATTTCGCCGACGCCGCCAGCGAGGCCGCCGAGGCAGGCGTGCGCTTCCGCGCCGCGCAGGTCGATCCGACCCCCGAGGGGTACCGCTTCCTCGGCATGATCCCCGTGGATCTCCGACCCCACGCCACGGCCCCGCTGGAGACCTTCCGGGACGCGCTGGCGCCGTACTCCGGCTGGAAGCGCCGGGGAAGGGTCGACGCAACTTCCTGAGCCCGGGTACCCGAGGCCGCCTCTCCCGCAGCTAGCGCGGCAGCTCGCCGAGAGGACTGCGCACTCCTCGCCCGCCGCGGTTCAGCACGTGCGTGTAGATCATGGTCGTGCGGACATCCGCATGCCCGAGCAGCTCCTGTACCGTGCGGATGTCGTAGCCGTCCTCCAGTAGGTGGGTGGCGAAACTGTGCCGCAGCGTGTGGCACCCGACCGGACGGTCGATGCCTGCCGCCCGGCGAGCGGCCCGCACGGCACGCTGGACGCGGGTCGGATGCAGATGATGGCGGCGCCGGATGCCGGTGCGCGGGCAGGTCGAGAGATCCGCGGCCGAGAACACGAAGCGCCAGGCGAGTTCCTGCCGGGCGTTCTGGTACTTCCGGGCGAGCGCATGCGGCAGCTCCACGTCCGCGACGCCGCGCGCGAGATCGCGCTCGAAGAGCCGCCGGCTCCAGGCGATGGCCCGTCGCAGGCTCGGGGCGAGTGCATCGGGCAGGATCGTGCGCCGATCCTTGTCGCCCTTCCCGCTGCGCACCGTGAGCTCCCGCCGCTCGAAGTCCAGGTCCTTCACCCGCAGGCGCAGTGCCTCCGACAGGCGCAGGCCGCTGCCGTAGAGCAGCGCCGCCACGACGGCCTCGATTCCGTCCAGCTCCGCGAGCAGGCGCCCGACCTCCTCCCGCGACAGCACGAGCGGAAGCCGGGGCCGTCGCCGAGCCTTCACGAAGTCGGAGAATTCGCCGGGCTCGCGACCCAGCACGTGGCGGTAGAAGAACACCACCGCACAGAGAGCCTGATGCTGCGTCGCCGGGGAGACCGAGCGGCGGACCGCGAGGTCCTCCAGGAACGCGCGGATGCTGGGCGCACCGAGCGGGCCGGGCCGCCGCGCCCGGTGGAAGCGGACGTAGCGGCGGGCCCAGTGCACGTACTGGCGCTCGGTGGCGAGGCTGTAGTTGCGGATGCGCAAGGCCTCGCGCAGACGCTGCTCGAGATCCTGGGAGGGTTCGGCCATGACTGCATGGTGCAGACGGGGCGCGCCGTCCCCCCACAGTGAACGCATGGGCGGTGCGTGCGAGATCGCTCATTGACGAAGGCGATCATCAGGGCGATCTTCATCCCATCGATCGGAGATGAACGACCGACGTTAAGCCGCCGGCTATACGGAGGTCCGTTCAATAGGCTGTTAGGCGGCAAAGCAGTGGCAACCGATTTCGAAGTCAGATCGCTTGAGAAGCCGGACGTTGATCGATGCAGAGAGATACTCAACTCGCTGCCAGATTGGTTCGGGATCGAGGCCTCGAACCAGACATACATAGAAGGTCTCTCAGAGCTTCCCGCAGCGGTGGCCACCGTCGACGGCCGCATTGTCGGCTTCATTGCTCTGACGGAGCACACGCCGAGCTCCTGGGAGATTTACGTGCTAGGTGTCGACCCAAGCCTCCACCGTCATGGTGCTGGCAAGGCACTAATCGCCTGGGCAGAGGCGCAGTGCCACAATCGGAACGCGAAATGGCTTCATGTCAAAACGCGAGGCCCGCTGACGCCCGATCCTCAGTACGAGAAGACTCGGCAGTTCTATCTCGGATGCGGCTTCGACACGCTTTTCGAAACGCTTGAACTTTGGGGACCTGAGAACTCGGCGCTGATCATGGTCAAATTTCTTCAACCAGGTGGAACAGCCGCCTAACAATGGCGATGCAGAGGACCGTCCAAACCGTCACCAAAATTGCTTTCGCAATTTTGCCGCCGGCTTGCCCGGCCGCTGATCGCCGGCGTTAGGCGGCTAACATGGACCCAGCCGACCAGAAGGCGCTAGATGACATCGCCGAGTACGGATGCCACATCATCCATGTACTCGAAGAAGATGATCTCCCTGGTTTCAGCTATTCGATCGGAATTCAGGAGCGGGAAGGCCAGCCTGAACTGATCGTGACTGGTCTCAATCGCGACCTCGCGCACTGGATCATCAATGAGTACAACCATCGTGTCCGCGCTGGAGAGCGCTTCTCGACGGAGGCGTTCTACGAAGGGTTTCTTGAGGGCTTCGACGTAACGTTCCGCCGCGTCGAGAAGGAACACTTCCACGAGCACTTCGGGAGGGGTATCTGGCTCTACGACGGGCTCGAATTTGAGGTGCTACAGCTGATCTATCCGTCGACCTCTGGCGTTTGGCCCTGGGAGGAAGAGGCCTCCGATGAGTACAAGTGGGGAATCCCGGCGTTGTACGCCTCCTAACAAGCGGCTCGTGGCGTTCGCTTTGCTCACTCGGACGAGCCGGCCTGCGGCCGGCGCGCCCGCACAGCCTTTGCGTTAGCCGGCGGGGGGCTCACCGTGGGAGCAATCGTCATTCAGGATCACGACGGCGCTCGTATAGGCTTTCTCCTCGTGGCGGGAAGCGAAGCTCTAGACGAGGGTGCTGCAACTCGCGACTGCGTCCTAGTTGGTCCGCCCGGCGCATCCGATGGACTGGATCACCCCCTCGCGGCGTACATCTACGCACACCCGCGACGAGAGTACGCGGCGCGGGTCCATTGCATGCATGACGCAACGTCCCTCACCGTGATGCTGGATGCCACGGCGAGCCTCGAGCTTCGATTCGAGGGCGGCCAATCAGGTGCATGGGTCTTGGAGGTCCCTAGTGGCGAGTACCGCGGAGGCTGTGTTCATGCCAGCGCGCCCGCCGGCTAACAAGCGCCTAGAGTTCGCGCCCTTCGG
>JAZBPF010000316.1:0-29446 GCA_036351515.1 Pseudomonadales bacterium
CTCGGCGAGGAGGTCCTCGCCCCGCGTGCCCCCGCGGCCGACGCCCCGCGCGTGGTCGTGGACTACTCCTCGCCGAACCTCGCCAAGGAGATGCACGTCGGCCACCTGCGCAGCACGATCATCGGCGACGCCGTGGCCCGCACGCTCGAGCACACGGGGCACCGGGTGATCCGCCAGAACCACGTCGGCGACTGGGGCACCCAGTTCGGCATGCTCCTGACCTGGATGGACGAGCTCGAGGGCGACGAGGACGCGCTCGAGCACGAGCTCGAGAACCTCGAGACCTTCTACCGGCACGCGAAGGCGCACTTCGACGAAGACCCGGCGTTCGCGCGGCGCTCCCGGGAGACGGTCGTGCGCCTGCAGTCCGGCGACCCGGCCTGCCTCGAGCGCTGGGAGCGCTTCATCGAGGTGTCCCTCTCGCACTGCGAGGCCCTCTACCGGCGCCTCGACGTCACCCTCGCGCGCGCCGACGTGCACGCGGAGAGCGCCTACAACGCCGACCTGCCGGCGGTGATCACGGACCTCGAAGCGCAGGGGCTGCTCACGGAGAGCGAAGGCGCCCAGTGCGTGTTCCTCGACGAGTTCCGGGGCAAGGACGACGCACCGCTGCCACTCATCGTGCGCAAGTCCGACGGCGGCTATCTCTACGCCACCACGGACCTCTCGGCGGTACGCCATCGCTGCGGGACCCTCGGCGCGGACCGGGTGCTCTACTTCGTCGACAAGCGCCAGAACCTGCACTTCCGGCAGGTGTTCGCCGTGGCCCGGGCCGCGGGCTTCGCCGGCGAGCGCTGCCGACTCGAGCACATGCCCTTCGGCACCATGCTCGGGGAGGACGGACGTCCCTTCCGGACCCGGGCCGGGGGCGTGGTGAAGCTCTCGGCGCTCCTGGACGAGGCCGAGGAGCGCGCCTTCGCCCTGGTCACGGAGAAGAACCCGGAACTACCGGAGGCGGACCGGCGGGAGATCGCCCGCACGGTCGGGATCGGCGCCGTGAAGTACGCGGACCTCTCCAAGCACCGCAGCGGGGACTACGTGTTCTCCTGGGACGCCATGCTGTCCTTCGACGGCAACACGGCGCCCTACCTGCAGTACGCCTACAGCCGGGTGCGCAGCCTGTTCCGCCGCGCCGGGGAGGATCCGGACGCCTTCGAGGCGCCCCTCGCGCCGCGCGAGCCGGCGGAACGCGCACTCGCCCTGTCCCTGGTGCGCCTGCCGGAGACGCTCGCGGCGGTCGTCGAGGACGGCCTGCCGCACCTGCTCTGCACCCATCTCTTCGAGCTGGCGACGGCCTTCACGGCCTTCTACGAGCAGTGCCCGGTGCTGAGCGCGGAGCCGGAGATCCGGGCGGGGCGGCTGGCCCTCGCACGACGCACCGCCGACGCCCTGCGCACGGGGCTCGGGCTGCTCGGCATCGGGGTGGTGGAGCGGATGTGAGGTTCCGGCGTGCCCGTCCCCGAAGAACGGGGACGGACACCCGGTCGAGGGGCGGTCAGGCCGCGGCGGTGCGCGACGGAACCGTGTAGGACTTGAGCTCGTCGGCGAAGTCGCGGAGCGCCTGGATGCCGCTCTCCTCCGCCTCCCGGCACCAGGCGCGCAGCGCCTCGAGCATGGCGTCCATGGACTCGCCGCGGCGCCGCCACACCTGCTGCAGCTCCAGGCGCGCCTCGTAGATCCGCTTGAGGCGCGGGGACTGCTCGAGCGCCTGCTCGAGCTGCTGCTGCTCCGCCTCGGACACGAGCGAGCTCTCCCGCACCATGAGCTTGCGCGCCCGGCGCAGGAGCCCGCGGCTCGCGCCGCTCGCCCGCCGCTCGGCCCGCACCATGGGCGCGACCACGTCCTTCGCGTAGCGCTCCATGACCCGGAAGCGGTCGTTCACGAGCGCGAGGGCCGCGTCGAGATCCAGCGCCTCCTTGCTCGGGTCGCGCGCGACCACGGGACCGATGCTCCGCGGCTTCGCGAGGCCGAGGGCCTGGAACAGGCGGATCCACGCCCAGCCCACGTCGAACTCGAACCACTTGCGGGAGAGCTTCGCGGAGTTCGGGTAGGTGTGGTGGTTGTTGTGGAGCTCCTCGCCACCGACGAGGATGCCCCAGGGCACGATGTTCGTGGCGGCGTCCCCGCACTCGTAGTTGCGGTAGCCCCACCAGTGGCCGACGCCGTTGATGACGCCGGCCGCGAAGAACGGGATCCAGAGCATCTGCACGGCCCAGACCGTGATGCCCGCGGCGCCGAAGAGCAGCACGTCGATCACCGCCATGAGCGAGATCCCCGCCACGGAATGGCGGTAGACGTTGTGCTCGAGCCAGTCGTCCGGGCAGCCCTTGCCGTAGCGCTCGACCACCTCGGGGGTCTTGCCGGCCTTGTAGAGCTCGGCGCCCTCCCAGAGCACCTTCCGGATGCCGAACACCTGCGGGCTGTGCGGGTCCTCCTCGGTCTCGCACACGGCGTGGTGCTTGCGGTGGATCGCCGTCCACTCGCGCGTGACCATGCCGGTGGTGAGCCACAGCCAGAACCGGAAGAAGTGCTGCAGCGCCGGATGCAGCTCCAGCGCACGGTGCGCGGAGTAGCGGTGCAGGTAGACCGTGACCGAGACGATGGTGACGTGCGTGAGCACGAGGGTGATGAGCACGAGCTGACCGATGGTGGGCTCGAGCAGGCCCTGATACCACATGAAGGGGAGCACTCCAGACGCGAAGGGGTACGTGGCCGGCCCGGAGGCCGGGCCCACGGTCCGATTCTCGCACCGGACCCCGCCCTTTGCCACCGATCGGCTTGAGGGGTCGGGAGGTCGTCCGCAGAATCGTCGACCTCCCGTTCATGGGGGCGACGCGCCCCCCGCACAAGGCCCGAGACCCATGGATCCGCTGCCCGCCTCCCTCGCCCGGCCCCTCGTCTCCGCGCCGGCGCTGCTCGCGGAGCCGGGCGGGGACCCGGCGCGCGGGCCCCGCCTCGTCGACTGCCGCTTCCGCCTGGACGACCCGGGTGCCGGCGAGCTCGCCTGGCGCCGGGAGCGGCTCCCGGGCGCCCCCTACCTGCACCTCGACCGGGACCTGTCCGGACCGATCGTCCCCGGCCGGACCGGTCGTCACCCCCTGCCCGAGCGCGAGGCCCTGCGGGAGCGCTTCCGGCTCCGGGGCATCGCCCGGGACCGGACCGTGGTGTTCTACGACGATGCCGGCGGTCCCTTCGCCGCCCGGGCCTGGTGGCTCGCCTGCCTCGCGGGCCATCCGGACGCCCACGTGCTCGACGGCGGCCTCGACGGCTGGCGCGCCGCCGGCGGGGCCCTCGAGACCGGGGCGCCGAGCGCACCGGTGGCGGCCCCGCCCTGGCCCGACGCTCCGCCGCTCGTGACCGCCGTGGACGCGGACACGGTCCTCGCGGCCCTCCGGGCCCCGGAGACGGTCCTGGTGGACGCCCGGGCCCGGCCACGCTTCGAGGGCCGCGAGGAACCCATCGATCCGGTGGCGGGCCACCTCCCCGGCGCGCGGTGCCTGCCCTTCGACGGCAATCTCGGACCGGACCGGCGCTTCCTGTCCCCCGAGGCCCTGCACGACCGCTGGGCGTCGGTGCTCGGGCCGGATCCCGCGGCGGCGATCTGCTACTGCGGCTCCGGCGTCACCGCCGCCCACGACGTGCTCGCGGTGGTCGCCGCGGGCCTGCCCCCGCCGCGCCTCTACGCGGGCTCCTGGAGCGAGTGGATCACCGATCCGGCCCGCCCCGTCGCCCGCGGGCCGGAGGCCCCCGCGGGCCCGTGACCGCGCCCCATCCGCGCCAGCTCGCCCCGGCCCGGCTCCGCTGGACCGAGGAGGGCCCGGAGTCCCTGGAGACGGGAGACGTGTACTTCTCGCGCCGGGGCGGCGCCGCGGAGACCCGGGCCGTGTTCCTCGCCGGCAACGGCCTGCCGGAGCGCTTCCGGGACCGGCCGCGCCTGCGGCTCGGGGAGCTCGGCTTCGGCACGGGCCTGAACTTCCTCGAGACCCGCCGCGCCTTCCTCGCCACCGCACCCGCCGGCGCGTGCCTCGACTACGTGGCCTTCGAGCGGGCGCCCCTCGCCCCCGGCGACCGCGACCGCTTCGCGACCTTTCTCGAGACCTGCGGCGAGACGGGCCTCGCCGCCGGCGCGCGGCTCCTGGACGAGCGCTTCCCGGCCCCCTTCGCGGGCTGGCACCGGCTGGTCCTCGACGGCGGCCGCGTCCGCCTCTCGCTCTGGCTCGGCGACGCCGCCGCGGGCCTCGAGGACTGGCGGGCGGCGGGGGTCCCGGGCGGCGTCGACGGCTGGTACCTCGACGGCTTCGCCCCGCGTCTCGCCCCGGAGCTCTGGGCGCCGGCCCTCTTCCGGAGCCTCGCGGAACGCTCGGCGCCGGGCGCCACCGTGGCCACCTTCAGCGTCGCCCGGGCCGTGCGCGACGCCCTGGCGGCGGCCGGCTTCGCGGTCGAGCGCGTCCCGGCGACCACGGGCAAGCGTCAGGTGCTGCGGGGCCGGCTCGGCGCGGGCTCCGGGACCCCGGCCGCCGCGACACCGGCGACGGTCCTGGTGATCGGCGCCGGCCTCGCGGGCGCCTGTGCGGCGACGGCCCTGGCGAGCCGCGGCACGGCGGTCACGGTGCTCGATGCGGCGGGGATCGCCCGGGGGGCCTCGGGCAATCCCTGGGCGGTGCTCCATCCGCGGCTGCCGCTCGACGACGGGCCGCGGGCTCCGCTGCTCCTCGACGCCTACCGCTTCGCCCTCGCCTGGCTCGCGGGGCGCGCCGGCTGGCGGCCGCAGCCCGTGCTCCAGTTCGCCGAGCCGCGGCGCCCCGAGCGCCTCGCCCGGGTGCTGGAACGCTTCGCCGGGGCCGACCCGCGGCTCGCGGCCCGGAGCTTCGCGGGCGAGACCACCCTCGCCTTCCCGGACGCGGGGCGGGCCGACCTGCCGGCGCTGATCGCCGCGGCGCTCGCGGAGCCGCGCATCGAACTCCGCCGGACGCCGGTGGCGTCGCTGGGAGCCGGAGGCGGCGCCCGGGCCGTGCAGCTCGCGGACGGAACGACCCTCGAGGCGGACGCCGTGGTCCTGGCGGCGGGCACCGCCACCGCCGCCCTCGCCCCGGCGCTCGCGCGCCTCGGCCGCATGCGCGGCCAGCTGACCCGCGTGCGCACGGATCCGCCGGGGGCGCTGCCGGTGCTCACGGGCCGGGGCCACGCGGTGCCCCTGGAGGACGGCTGGGTGAGCGGATCGAGCTACGTCCGCGACGGACCGCCGGGGCCGCCGACGGAGTCCGAGCGGCGGGAGAACCTCGCGCGCCTCGCGCGCTGGGGCGCGCTCCTCGGCGCGGAGGGCCTGGCGGCGCGGGCGGAGCCGGCGGAGGAGTTCACGGGCGTGCGCTGCACGGTCCCGGACCGGATGCCGGTCGTCGGTCTGCTCGCCCCGGGCCTCGCCGTCACCACGGGCCACGCCTCCTCGGGGCTCACGACCTGCCCGCTCGCCGGGGAGTGGCTCGCCGCCGCCCTCTGCGGCGAGGCGCCCGCGGCCGACGGCGAACTCCGTACCGCCGCCGACCCGCGCCGCCTCGCGGGCGCCTGAAGGGCCCCCTCAGGCGTCGAAGAGCCGCACGTTCACCACCCCCTCGATCCGCCCCAGCGCCTCCAGGACCGCCGGCGCGGGCGCCTGTTCGACGTCGATGAGGTTGTAGGCGATCTGCTCGCGACTCTTGTTGAGCATGTCGACGACGTTCAGCTCGTGGTCGGCGAGCACGGAGAGGATGCGCCCGAGCATCTTCGGGACGTTGTCGTTGGTCACGGCGAGGCGCCGGCCGCCGGTGCGCTCGAGCTGCACCGTCGGGAAGTTCACGGCGTTGCGGATGTTGCCGTGCTCGAGGAAGTCCACGAGCTGGTCCGCCGCCATGACCGCGCAGTTGCGCTCCGCCTCCCCGGTGCTGGCGCCGAGGTGCGGCGTGAACAGCACGTCGCGGCGACCGAGGAGCCGAGGATGCGGGAAGTCCGAGACGTAGCGGGCCAGCACGCCGGCGTCGAGGGCGGAGGCGATCGCCGCCGGGTCCACCACCTCGTCCCGGGCGTAGTTCAGGAGCACCGTGCCCGGCCGGCAGGCGCGCAGGGTCTCGGCGCCGATGAGCTGGCGGGTGGCCTCGAGGGCCGGCACGTGCAGGGTCACGTAGTCCGAGCGGGCGAGGAGCGCGTGCAGGTTCTCCATGCGCCGCACCTCCGCCGGCAGGCGCCAGGCGGCGTCCACGGAGATCGCCGGATCGTAGCCCAGCACGTCCATGCCCAGGCGCAGACCCACCTCGGCGACCCGAGCGCCGATGGCCCCGAGGCCCACCACGCCCAGGGTCCGGCCGGCGAGCTCGCCGCCGCGGAAGCGCTTCTTCTCGCCCTCGACGGCGGCGTGCAGGGCCGCGTCGTCGAGGGCCGGATCGAGGCCCGCCACGAAGCCCATGCCCCCGGCGAGGTCCCGGGCGGAGAGGAGCATGCCGGCGATCACGATCTCCTTCACCGCGTTGGCGTTCGCGCCGGGCGTGTTGAAGACCACGATGCCGCGGCGCGTGTAGGCGTCCACGGGAATATTGTTGACCCCGGCGCCGGCGCGCGCGACGGCGCGGAGCCGGGGCGTGACGTCCTGCTCCCCGAGGCGATGGCTGCGCACGAGGATCGCGTCCGGATCGCCGATCTCCGTGCCGACCTCGAAGCGGTCGCGGGGAAAGCGCTCGAGGCCCTCGACGGCGATCTGGTTGTGCGTGCGGATCTTGTACATCGTCCCTCCCGGCTCCCGCGGCCGCGCCATTCTAGCGCCGGATGCGCGCGCGGACTCCTCGCGGGCGCGTCCCGCCCCTGTCCGGCCCGGAACGCCGCTGTCCGGGACGAAAGGCCGACAGGGTCTCCGATCCGGCGGATTCCGTGACGATTGCAAGACGGTATCCACAGCTTCGTTCACGGGCCCGCCACGGAACCGACACCGTCCGGTGATCGACGCGACCTAACTTTCTCGTCGGGGGAAGGGCCCGTGCCATCCAGATCGCGCTCGGGTCGGGGGGTCTGGTCGTCCCACGCCATCCGGCGTGCCTTCCTTCGCGCACCGAACCCTTTCATCTCCACCGTCGGACCGGCGGTGGCCGAGCTTCCGGAGAATGCGATGCAGAAGGCAGCAACCCAGCGCCGCGGCGGTCTCTTCGCCATGAGCGCACTCGCCCTCGCGATCAGCCTGGCCGGCTGTGACGGAGACGACGGCGCCACCGGCCCGGCCGGCGCACCGGGCGCGGACGGCACGGACGGCGCTCCCGGCGCCTCGGCCGCCATCACCGTGCAGGGTGTGGTCCAGGACGGCCCCGTGGCCGGCGGCACGCTCCACGCGATCCTCGCGGCCGACCTCGCGAGCGTCCTCGACGGCTCGACGGCTGCCGCCGACGTCGCCGTCGCGACCCTCGCCCGCAATCCGCTGGACGGGCAGAACTTCAGCATCCAGCTGCCCCCGGAGAACGCCGGCGACCTCGTCTTCCTGGTCTTCGAGGCCGGCGGCGCCGACGACCTGGCGAGCGACGAGCCGCCCTTCTCCATGACCTCGGTCCTCGTCGCGCCGGCGGCCGGCTTCGCAACCACCGCGAACGTGACGCCGCACAGCTCCCTCATCGCCTGGGCCGTGGCCCTCGGCGAGGACGCGGCGAACGCCGGGGCCGAGGAGATCGAGGCCGCACGCGCCGCGGTCATGAGCCAGTTCGGCGGCGACCTCGGCGCGGACGCCGATCCCATCGGCGCCGGCGATCCGGACGCGATCCTCGCGGCGTCGACGGAACTCGCCTTCGTGCTCCGCAGCATGATCAGCGGCGGCATCGAGAGCGCCGAGGACGCCATCGAGCTCATCGGCTACGACCTCGCCGACGGTGCCCTCGACGGCGTCGGTCCGACGGCCACCGCCGACGAGTTCCGCACGGCGAACGTCGGGACCATCGCCGTGCGTTCCGTCGCCGCGGCCGCGAACGTCAACCGGCCGCTCTCGAGCCTCGTCGCCGTGCGCCTCACGCTCGACGGCTTCGACAGCATCAAGGACTACGTGAAGTCCCTCGCCGCCACCGTGGCCGCCGGCCTGAACCCGCCGGTGACCTTCCCGCTCGAGGTGGACCTCACGGACACGGTCCGCGTCATCGGCGGCCTCGAGTCCAACGTCGTGGTCGCCCACCTCGAACCCATGACGCCGACCCGGGACGCCGACGCGCCCTTCTTCGGCGCCAACAACGACTACCTGTCGTTCATGGGCGACGGCTGGGACGCCGACTGGAGCGACGAGGACGAGGACGGCGACCCCGTCGTCGGCAGCGCACCGCAGTTCAACGGTGCGCCGGGCGCGGGCTTCATCTGGTCGAACTTCGAGTACGTGTCGAACTCGCAGCCCCGCGTCGGCATCGCACCGGACGGCCAGCACCTCACGATCGCCAACCAGATGGTGGCCAAGGGTCTGCTGGACCTCGACCCGTCCGACGACGCCGCCTGGGACCAGGCTGCCGTGGACAGCTACATCGCCTACTACAAGCGCAACATCGGCGGTGGCTGGATGCGCCTCGAGCAGGCGCCCGAGAAGGGTCCCTGGAAGCTCGTGCCGACGGAGACCAGCGAAGGGGTCAACCGCTTCGACAGCACCAGCGGCACCCTCTCGCGCGTGGTGGGCTACAGCCCCGTGCGCCTGGACATCGACGACGCGGGCGACAACCTCCCCCTCGGCGTCGTCTCCGGCATCCTCGCGGACTGCTCCGGTGGCACCACGCCCTGGGGCACGATCATCACCGCCGAGGAGAATGCGCAGGGCTACTACGGGGACCTCGAGACGGCCTTCCCGAGCTCCTCGAACCAGTTCGAGCCCGGCACCGACTGGGCCCGCGGCCAGGACATCACCCTGGACGTCGCCATGGTCGAGCCCCAGCCCGCCTTCTCCTACAGCCTGATCGGCGGGGAAGGCACGCCGGGCCGTCTCCCCGGCCGTCACGACCGGGACGTCTACGGCTTCCTCGTGGAGATGGACGTCAACGGCACGAAGGCGGACGGCAGCGCCATCGCCCCGGACGACTGGTACGGCAAGGAGGGGCTCGCCCCCGGCGCCGGCCACCTCAAGCTCGGCGCCTTCGGCCGCGCCCGCTGGGAGAACGTCACGATCGTCACCGGTGACGACTGGGAGCTGATCGACGGCCAGCCCATCGTCATGTACTCGGGCAACGACCGCCGCAGCGGCCGCGTCTACAAGTGGGTGTCCTCCGGCGTCTACGTCGAGGGCATGACCAAGTCGGAGGTCCGTGCGCTCCTCGAGGACGGGGATCTCTACGTCGCCCACTTCGAGGACATGGACAACCGCACCGGCATCACCAAGCTCGACACGAGCGCCGAGTGCAACGCCATGTTCAAGACCGAGGCCGAGGTCGGCTCCGGGGCCGAGGCGCCGCCGGTCGGCGACTGGAAGGAGTCCGTGGCCACCGTGCTCTCGACCTGCACGATCCCGACCCCGGCCGATCCGGTCACCGGCACCTGGATCCGCCTGTCCGTCGACAACGACGACCAGGTGGCCCCGAACGCCGACGCCATGGTCGACTTCACGTCCGCCACGGCGGCGCCCTCCCGCCCGGCCCTCGCGGGCGCCGCGGGTACCACCGTCGGCCAGGCGCTCCGGGATCAGGACTGGAACAACATCGGCGCCTTCCAGGACGACAACACGCTCTACGCGGCGCTGTTCACGGCCGGCATGAAGCTCGGCGTCATGGAGACGAACCGGCCCGAGGACCTGGAGTGGAGCCCGCAGCGGGAGACGCTCTACATCGCCTTCACGAACAGCGGCCGTCCTACCGTGCTCGATCAGGACGGCGTCATGTTCGAGCACTACCAGATCGGCACCGACGGCAGCGGCAACGCCATCACCACCGGTCGCAGCGTCGGCAGCTTCGGGCGCACCGGCAACCGGCGGGACGTGGGCGGCTCCATCTTCGCCCTCGAGGAGACCGGCGGTACGCCCGGGACCTCCACGACCTTCGAGGCCTACGCGGTCTGGTACGGCAGCCAGGGCACCGGCCCCTACGACGTCGCCAACGTCGACAACATGATGATCGACTCCGACGGCGACGTGTGGTTCGGCACCGACGGCAACGTCGGCACCAACGGCCATGCCGACGCGCTCTACTACCTCGATCTCGATTCGGGCCTGCCGAATCCGGTCTACGGCAGCACGACGCTCGGCATTCCCTACCGGGTGATCGCCGGTCCCTCCGACTCGGAGGCCACCGGTCCCGCCTGGAACCCGGACGAGACGACGGTCTTCTTCAACGTCCAGCACCCCGGCGAGAACCTCAACGGCATCGGCAGCGTCTGGCCCTTCAACCAGCGCTGACGGTTTCATAGAGGTGCGCGACGGGGGCCCGCGTGGCCCCCGTCGTCTTCCCGACAGGAGGAGACGGATCGTGGATTCCATGCCCCAGCGCCTGACGACCCTGGCCGTCATCGCGACCCTGCTCGTCGCCTGCGGCGGAGGGGGCTCCGGCTCCAGCAGCCCCGCGACGGGTGGCTCCGGTGGCACCCCGCCCGCCGGCGTAACTCCGGGAGTCGGGACCCCGGGCGGCGGCTCCGGCGGTAGCGCGCCGCCCCCGGTGACTCCCGCCGACGACGGACCCGTGGCCCTGGTCCGCTCCCTCGGCAAGAAGCTCGGCAATCCCGAGGCGGTGATCCCCGCCCAGTGCTACACGGCGACGGACAACGTCGCCAACCCCTGCTACAGCTGCCACGTGGTCTCCCGCGCCGGCGGCCGGAACTGGAAGGACGACTGGGAGCTGCAGACCGAGTACGCGTTCAGCGACGTCGGCCTCACCAACCACTGGACGAACCTGTTCGTGGACCGGCGGGACCAGATGGCGGCGATCAGCGACGCCGAGGCCCTCGCCTGGATCCGCGAGGACAACTACACGCCCCTGCGCCAGGCCCTCGCGCGGATCGACGACTTCGCCGGCTGGAAGCCCGACCTGGACTTCACGGCCGGCTTCGACGACGAGGGGTTCGCCCGCGACGGCACCGCGTGGCGCGCCTTCCGCTACAAGCCCTTCCTCGGCACCTTCTTCCCCACGAACGGCAACACGGACGACGTGCTCGTGCGGCTCCCGGAGCCCTTCCGCACGGACGCGGACGGCAACCCCTCGCGGGAGATCTACAAGATCAACCTCGCCATCGTCGAGGCGGCGGTGAGCATTCCCCCCGGCGTCCCGGCGGAGGAGCTGCGCCGGCGCGTCGAACCGATCGACGAGAGCCTCGCCGGCTTCGACCTCGACGGCGACGGGGTGCTCAACGGCCTCGTGGACGAGCTCGTGGGGCTGCCCCCGCACTACGTGGGGGGCGCCGCGAACGTCCCGGTGCAGTACCTGCTCTATCCGCAGGGCATCGAGTTCCTGCACACGGTCCGCTACGTGGACCCGGAGGCCCCCGGCATGCTGGCCACGCGCATGAAGGAGGTGCGCTACTCGCGCCGCCGCGAGTATCCGGACCTCAACGCGATCCAGCAGGCCTACGAGCGCTCCCTCGACGAGAAGGACCGGGGGCTGCTGCCCCACTACGCGGGCAGCGGCGAGACCGGGCTCCTGAACGACTTCGGCTGGCAGCTCTCGGGCTTCATCGAGGACGCCGAGGGCGCCCTGCGCAACCAGACCTACGAGGAGACCTGGTTCTGCATGGGCTGCCACTCGAGCATCGGCGCGACCGTGGACCAGACCTTCGCCCTGCCGCGGAAGGTGCCCGGCGCCGAGGGCTGGGGCCATCAGGATCCGACGGGGATCCCGGACGTGCCCCAGTACTTCCTCGCCGGACCGGAGTACCTCGACTACTTCCGCCGCGTACGCGGGGCCGACGAGTTCCGGGAGAACCGGGAGATCCGCGAGAAGTTCTTCACGAACCCCTCGGCCAGCGACGCGGACCTGGTGCTCGACGAGGCGAAGGTGCTGAGGGCGGCCCCGGGCGGCGATCAGGACATCACGTGGCTCATCTTCCCGTCGTACGCGCGGGCCCTCGAGCTGAACAAGGCCTACATGGCCCTGGTGCAGGCCCAGGCCGAAGATCCGGAGCTGTTCACCCGGGGCCGGGACACGGTGCTCGCGCCGGCCCGCAACGTGCACCGGGAGATCGACGAGGAGACGCCGGATCTCTCCGGCGACACCGGGTCCCTGGTCCAGGCCTTCAGCGGTCTGTGGCTCGACTGGGACTGGCAGCCGCCCGCGACCCCCTGACCCGCACCGCGAGCCCCCGCACGCCGGCGGGGGCTCGCCCCGGGGCCGAGGCGCTATACTCGCGCCCCATGGCATCACAACCCCTGAAACGCCGCCGCGAACCGTCCCAGGCGCGCGGCCACCAGCGCGTCAAGGCGCTGCTCGACGCGACCGCCCAGCTCCTCGAGGAGGTGGGCTACGACGCGCTCACCACCAAGGCCATCGCCGAGCGCGCCGACACCTCCATCGGCTCCTTCTACCAGTTCTTCCCGAACCGCGACGCCGCCGTGGCCGCCCTCGTGGACGGCTATCGGGCGGAGATCCGCGACTACCTGCAGACCCACGTGCGCGAGCACTTCCGCGACACGCGCGAGGGCATCACGGCGGACTGGGTGGGCTCCGTGGTGGACGGCCTGACCGCGCTCTACGCGTCCTTCCCGGGCTTCCGCGGCTTCTCCACGGGAGCGCTCTCGGAGGGCCCCCTGGCGGAGCAGGCGCAGCAGCTGCGCGCCGAGCTCCTCTCCTCCCTCGAGGAGCTCATGGGCGAGAGCTTCCCGGAGGTGCCCGCCGAGCGCCGGCACCGCTGTCTGGTGATGGTGGTGGAGACGGCCCGCAGCGTGCTCGACCGCCTCGCCGTCTTCGACGACGGGACCCGCGACGTGCTCCGGGGCGAGCTGAAGGAGATGCTCGCCCTGTACATGGCCGCCTACTTCGAGACCTGACCCTCGGGCGGGAGCCCCGCCGCCTCGCGGATCCGCGCGAGGATGGCACGCTCCGCGTCCGGCACCGCGAAGGCCGCCAGCCGCTCCGCGAGCGCCGGGGCCGCCGCCGCGAGGGCGTCGAGCTCGGCGACGAGCCGCGTCCCGTCGAGGTCCGCCTCGCTCACGACCCGCGCCAGCCCCCGGGCCTCCGCCCAGGCGGCGTTCTCGAGCTGGTCGCCGCGGCTCGCCGCGGTTCCGAGGGGCACGAGGAGCGCCGGCTTGCGCAGGGTCAGGAGTTCGAGCAACCCGTTCGCGCCGGCCCTGGAGACCACGAGATCCGCGGCCGCGAGCAGGTCGCCCCAGCCCTCCCCCACGAACTCGAACTGCACGTAGCCGTCCCGGACGGCCGCCGGGTCCACCTGCCCCCGTCCGCAGACGTGGAGCACCTCGAAGCGCTCGAGGAGCGCGCCCAGGGCCTCGCGCACGCAGCCGTTGAGGAACCGCGAACCGAGGCTGCCGCCCACCACGAGGAGCACCGGACGGGCCCCGGAGAGGCCGGCCCGGGCGAGCCCCCGGGCCCGGTCCCCGGCGGCGAGCTCCGCGCGCAGGGGCGTGCCCGTGTACCAGACGGCCCGGGCGCCCGGGACCCGCGTGTCCGGGAAGTTCGTGCACACGCCGCGCACGAAGCGCGCCACGAGCCGGGTGGCGAGCCCGGGGGTCAGGTCCGACTCGTGGGCGATCACGGGAATGCCCCGGAGCGCCGCGCCGAGCACCGCCGGGACCGACACGAAGCCGCCCTTGGAGAACACCACGTCGGGCCGGAGCCGGCCGCACAGGCGCCAGCCGGCGACGACGCCGCCGAGGACCCGGAAGGCGTCCGCCAGGTTCTCGAGCGACAGGTAGCGGCGCAGCTTGCCCGTGGGCAGGGGGTGGTAGGCCACCCCCGTGGGCGCCACGAGCTCGCGCTCCATGCCCGCGCGGCTGCCGGCGTAGTGCACGTCCCAGCCCGCCTCCGCGAGGCGCGCCATGAGCGCGAGGTTCGGGGTCACGTGCCCGGCGGTGCCACCGCCGGTGAAGAGGATCCGCGGCATCTCAGGGCGTCCGCCCCGCGAGGAGTTCGCGCACGAAGGGCACCGTGAGCGGTCGCTGCGCGGAGAGGGACGCCGTGTCGAGCTCGTCGAGGAGCGCGAAGAGCGCCTCCGCGTCCCGCGGGAAACGCGCGAGGATGAAGCGCGCCGTGCGCCCCGGGAGGGTCATGCCCCGGAGCCGGGCCCGGCGCTGGAGGGCGGCCACCCGGCCGTCGTCGTCGAGGGGGCGCAGGCGGAACACGGCGGCGGCGGCGAGGCGGGAGGCGAGGTCCGGCAGGCCCCAGCGGTAGGCGAGCGGCGCGCCGTCGGCGGCGACCAGGAGCAGCCCCCCGCGCGCCTGGAGCCGGTTGCAGAGGTCGAAGAGGGCCCGCTCGCAACCGTCCTCGCCGGCCAGGGGGCCGGCGTCGTCGATGGCCACCACGCGGCACTGCTCGAGCCCGTCGAGCACCGCCCCCGGCGCCTCGGCGATCGCCGCCGCCGGCAGGCAGATGGCGGAGGCGCCGTCCGCCACCGCCGCGTGGCAGGCGGCCTGCAGCAGGTGCGTGCGCCCGGAGCCGGCGCCGCCCCAGAACCAGCCCCGCTCCCCGAGACCGGGGACCCCCGCCGCCGCCACGGCGCGGCGCAGCCAGCCGAGCGCCACCCCGTTCGCGGCAGGCTCGAAGGCCTCGAAGGTGGCGGCGTCGCGCAGCCCGACGCCGAGAGGCAGCTGCCGCGCCATGGTCACGACTCCGCCCGCCGGTCGGCCGCGTAGCCCGACCAGACCCAGACGTAGTGGCCCCCGGAGACGAGCGTGAGGACCGCGATGAGCCAGATCCCCGGGTCGACGAGCACCGCGAACGCCTCGAGGGGCGGACCGGTGCGCGTGGCGAGCACCCCGCCCACGAAGAGCACGTGCGTCGCCGTGTTCAGCTTGCCGAGGCGGGTCGGCGCCAGCTCCAGCCGGTCCACGAGGAAGTGCCAGGCGAGCGCCCCGCCGAGGATGACCACGTCCCGGAGCACGACCAGGGCGGCGAGCCAGACCGGGAGCACGGCCTCGAGGGCGAGCACGACGTAGATCACGGCCACCATCACCTTGTCGGCGAGCGGGTCGGCGATGGCGCCGAAGCGCGAGCGCCAGTCGAAGCGGCGGGCGAGCCAGCCGTCGACGCCGTCGGAGATTCCGGCGGCGAGGAACAGGCCGAAGGCGAGCACGGGGCGCCCCGTCAGCACGGCCCAGGCCGTGGGGACGATGAGGACGCAGCGCAGGAGCGTGATCAGGTTCGGCAGCTGGTGCACGGCCGGTCCGGGGTCCTGGGGCGGGCGCGCGCGCCATGATCCGCGCGGCGCGGGAGGCGCGCAATCGGCGGCCGCCGCGGGCTCATCCGCGCCAGCGCCCGCGCCAGATGCGGACGTCGCCGGCCCGCTCGGGTTCCGGCGCCGTCTCCAGGCGCCGCTCGAGGCGCAGCAGGTCCAGGAGCCGCTCCACCGTGTCCGCGGCGCTGACGCGCAGGAGGAGGGAGCGCTCCTGCACCTGGACCACCTGGGTGTCCTTCACGCCGGTGAGGCCGTCGAGGTAACGCACCAGGGCCGCATAGCGCGGGTAGTCGTCGATGCCGTCCACCTGCAGCCAGAGCACCGAGGCGGCCTCGCCCACGCGGATCGCGTAGCGGGCGAGGAGATCGTCGGCCACGGTCTCGAGGAGCGCCTCGAGCCCGGCCTCCGGGGACGGGGCCTCGAGCGCCTCGTCGAAGGAGAGGCCGGCGACCTCGCCGGTCCAGTCGAGCTGCCAGCCGGCCACCGGCGCCTCGCGCAGGCGCACGAGGAGCACGGCGTCCGCGTCGTAGCGCTCCGAGGCCACCTCCACCGGCTCGCGGAAGCGCGCCCAGACGTCCCGGGCGCCGAGCTGCGCGAGGTCCGTGAGATCGACCAGGGGCAGGGTCACGGGGAGGCCCAGACGCCGGGCGGCGTCGGCGAGGGGCGGAGCCCAGGGATGGTCGGCGCCCACGAGCGAACGGCGCCCGTCCGCCTCCTCGACGGCGATCCACAGGAGGAGCTCGGGCCGGTCGCCGGTCCAGACGGGCACGTCCGCGGCGGCGAGCAGGTCGAGGACGCTCTGGCGGTCGAACTCGAGTTCGAGGAGCCAGGGCTCCCGTTCCGCCGGCGCCTCCGCGCCCGCCTCGCCCGTCGGGTCCTCGGGGCGGCGCGCGTAGCCGGCGCTGCGGTAGTAGCGCCGCGGATCGTCGAGAGCGACCCGGACCTCGGGCCGGTCGAGCACGTCCGGCGCGCCGGCGACGCGCTCGAGGACCCGGACGAGCCCTGCGCGCTCGCCGGCGGCGCGGGCCGCCGAGCCCTGGTCGGCCACGGGCACGGCGACGCGGAAGAGGTCTCCCTCGGCGGCGCCCGCGAGGGCCGCGGACGCGGCGAGGAGCCCCGCCGCGAGCCCCCGCAGCACGCGCCCCGCGAGCCGCCGCGCCCGACCGCCGGTGCATCGCGATTCTGCTACCATGCGCGCCTTTCCTCGTCACCCTCGACGCTTCCCCGGAAGCGCGGCGCAGTGTACCCCACGGGACCCGCGCGCCGGCTCCGCGGGGCGTCCCGTCGGGAGCACCGCCTTGAGCGAGACCGGGGCGCCGGGCAGCACCGGCCTGACCTACCGTGAGGCGGGCGTCGACATCGACGCCGGCGCGGAACTCGTCCGGCGCATCGCGCCCGCGGCGGCCCGGACCCACCGGCCGGAGATGCTCGGCGGCCTCGGCGGCTTCGCCGGACTGACCCGCCTGCCGGACGGCTACCGGGAACCGGTGCTCGTCACCGGCACGGACGGCGTCGGCACGAAGCTGCGCCTGGCGATCGAGCACGACCGCCACGACGAGGTGGGCCAGGACCTCGTCGCCATGTGCGTCAACGACGTGCTCGTCACCGGCGCCGAGCCCCTGCTCTTCCTCGACTACTTCGCGACCGGCCGTCTGGACGTCGACACGGCCGCCCGCGTCGTCACGGGCATCGCCCGCGGCTGCGAGCTCGCCGGCTGCGCCCTCGCCGGCGGCGAGACGGCGGAGATGCCCGGCTTCTACGGCCGCGGCGACTACGATCTCGCCGGCTTCTGCGTCGGCGTGGTGGAGCGTGCGGCGATCGTCGACGGCGCCGCCGTCGCCGCCGGCGACGTGCTCCTCGCCCTCGCCTCGAGCGGCCCCCACTCGAACGGCTTCTCCCTGATCCGCCGCGTCCTCGAGCACGCCGGCACGGACCTCTCCCGGGAGCGCGAGCTCCTCGAGCAGCTGCTCGCGCCCACGCGCATCTACGTGCGCGCCGTGCGCGGGCTGCTCGCCGCCGGCGTCCCGGTGCACGCCATGGCGCACGTCACCGGGGGCGGCCTGCCGGAGAACCTGCCGCGCATGTTCACCGCCGACGCCGCGGAGCGCCTCGCCCTCGAGGTGGACCTCGCGAGCTGGCGCATGCCCGACGTGTTCCAGTGGCTGCGTCAGGCCGGCGGCATCGAGACCCTCGAGCTGCTGCGCACCTTCAACTGCGGCGTCGGCTTCGTGCTCTGCGTGCCGGCCGAGGCGGCCGACCGGGCGCTGGCGCTCCTGGCGGAGGCCGGCGAGAGCGTCTGGCGGCTCGGCGCCGTGGTGGAGACCGACACGCCGGAGGGCGGCGAGCGGACCCTGCGCATCCCCGGCCGGGGCCCGGCGCGGCTCCCCGGTTCCGGCAGCTGAAACCCGTGCGCCGGGACGGTCAGGCGCCGTTCAGGCGCGGGGCGGTGTCATGGCCCCCGACGATCCGCGGCGGAGCCCGTCCGTGAGCCTGACCTTCGCGGTCCTCGCCTCCGGGCGGGGCAGCAACCTCGAGGCCCTCGTGGAGGGCGTGCACCGGCGACCCGACGTGGCCGCGGAGCTGGTCGGCGTCGTCTCCGACCGGCCCGGCGCGCAGGCCCTCGCGATCGCGCGGGCGGCCGGCGTGAGCGCGGCCTGCATCGACCGGAAGCGCTTCGAGGACCGCGACGCCTTCGAGGCGGTCCTCGCCGCCACGCTCGAGGGGCTCGGCGCCGACCTCCTCGTCCTGGCCGGCTTCATGCGGGTGCTCAGCGCCGCCTTCGTGCGTCGCTTCGCACCCGCCGTGATCAACATCCATCCTTCCCTGCTCCCGGACTTCCCGGGCCTGGACACCCACGCCCGGGTCCTCGCCCGGGGCGACGCCGAGTCCGGCGCGAGCGTCCACCAGGTGACCCCGGAGGTGGACGGCGGCCCGGTGCTGGCGCAGGTGGTGGTCCCGGTGCACGCCGGGGACGATCCGGAGCGCCTGGCGGCGCGGGTGCTCGCGGCGGAACACCGCCTCTATCCGGAGGTGGTGCGCTGGATCGCCGCCGGCCGGCTCGTGCTCGGCGACGACGGCCCGCGCCTCGACGGCCGCACCCTGCCCCTCCGGGGCCGGCGCTTCCGCGTCTCGGACGACGCCCTGGAGCCCCTGTGCGCATCCTGACCGCCCTCCTCGTGCTCCTCCTCGCGGCGACCGCCCGGTCCGCCGGCGCGGCCGACGGCGAGGCGACCCTCGAGGCGCCGGCGCCCTGGGACTTCGCGCCCTTCGCGGCCCGCTACCGGGTGCGCTACGACGGCCTGCCCTTCTCCGGGACCGCGATCCGCTCCCTGGAGCGCGACGGCGCGCAGCTCCACTTCCGCTCGGAGCTGCGCGCCCTGTTCCTGCGCGTGGACGAGCAGTCGACGCTCGAACGCCAGGCGGACGCTCCACCCCGCGCGGACTTCTACGTCACGCGTCAGAAGGGCCTCGGGCGCAACCGCGAGCGCCGCGTGGACTTCGACTGGGAGGCCGGCGAGCTCGTGCGCACCGGGGACAAGCCGCGCGTGGACCCGCTCGAGCCCGGCACCCTCGATCCCCTCGGCTGGCAGCTGCTCCTGCGCCGGGACCTCGCCCGCGACAACCCGGAACCGGGAGCGACGCTCCGCTACCGGATCACGGACGGCGGCGATCCGGAGGACGTGCTGCTGGAGGTGATCGGCCCGGCGTCCGTGGAGGTGCCGGCGGGCCGTTTCGACGCCGTGCTCCTCGAGCGACGCTACGGCGAGGACGCGGCGGAGGGAGAGTCCATGCGCATCTGGGCGGACCCGGAGCGCGACTGGATCCTGCTGCGCCTCGAGCACGTGGAGGACGGCCGCGGCCTCGTGGTGGCGCTGGAGGAGATCCTCCGGGACTGACGCTCCTCAGGCCCGGGGCAGCGTCACCCCCTGCTGGCCCTGGTACTTCCCGCCCCGGTCCGAGTAGGTGGTGCCGCACTGCTCGTCGGACTCGAAGAAGAGCATCTGCGCCACGCCCTCCCCAGCGTAGATCTTCGCCGGCAGGTTCGTGGTGTTCGAGAACTCGAGCGTCACGTGACCCTCCCAGGAGGGCTCCAGCGGCGTCACGTTGACGATGATCCCGCAGCGCGCGTAGGTGGACTTGCCCACGCAGATCACGAGCACGTTCGAGGGAATGCGGAAGTACTCGATGGTCCGCGCCAGGGCGAAGCTGTTGGGCGGGATCACGCAGACGTCGTTCCGCACGTCCACGAAGCTGCGCGCGTCGAAGTTCTTCGGGTCCACCGTGGCCGAGTAGATGTTCGTGAACACCTTGAACTCGTCGGCGCAGCGCACGTCGTAGCCGTAGCTCGAGGTGCCGTAGGAGATCAGGCGGCTGCCGTCGGCCCCCTCGCGGACCTGCCCGGGAACGTAGGGCTCGATCATGCCCGCTTCCTCCGCCATGCGGCGGATCCAGTGGTCGGACTTGATGGTCATGGGGACCCCGGTCAGTCGTCGAGGATGGTGATGGTCGGGGCCGGCGTACCGGCCCCCCGGGCCGCCAGCTGCGCCGCGAGGCGACGCGCCGTCTCCCGGTAGAGCCCGGCCGCGGCGCCCTCGGGATCGGCGGCCACGGTGGGCCGGCCCGAGTCCGCCTGCTCGCGGATCTGGAGCGACAGGGGCAGGCGGCCGAGGAGCGGCACCCCGTAGTGGCCGGCGACGCGCTCGCCGCCGCCCTCGCCGAAGAGGTGCTCCACGTGCCCGCAGGCGCTGCACACGTGCACGCTCATGTTCTCGACGATGCCGAGCACCGGCACGTCCACCTTGCGGAACATCTCGATGCCCTTCACGGCGTCGAGGAGGGCGATGTCCTGCGGCGTGGTCACGATCACGGCGCCGGCGAGCGGGACGCGCTGCGAGAGCGTGAGCTGGATGTCGCCGGTCCCCGGCGGCATGTCCACGATCAGGTAGTCGAGCTCCCCCCAGAGCGTCTGGCCCACGAGCTGCTGCAGGGCGCCGCTCGCCATGGGGCCGCGCCAGACCATGGGCGTGCGCTCGGAGGCGAGGAGGCTCATGGACATGGCCTCGATGCCGTGGGCGCGCACGGGAACGAAGTATTTCTCCTCGCGCACCTCGGGGCGCGTGCCCGCCTCGATGCCGAGCATGATGCCCTGGCTCGGACCGTAGATGTCCGCGTCCAGGAGGCCCACCCGGGCGCCTTCGGCGGCGAGGGCGAGGGCGAGGTTCACGGCCGTGGTCGACTTGCCGACGCCGCCCTTGCCCGAGGCGACGGCGATCACGTTGGCGACGCCGGCGAGCAGGGGCAGCTCGCGCTGGGGCTGCTGGGGCGCCACGCGCCAGGCGAGCCGCACCTGCGCCGAGGCGACGTCGTCGCGCGCCTCGAGGCGTGCCGCCAGCTCCGCCTCCCAGGCCGCGCGCACCCCTTCCGCCGGATAGGGCAGGCGCACGGTCACCGTCACCCGGGCGCCGTCGCTCCCCGGGACCACCGAGAGGTCCTCCAGCTCGGCGGCGTCGGTGATCGGGGCGTCGAGATGCGGATCCGGGAATCCGGCGAGGGCCGCCTTCACGGCGGTCGCGTCGGGACCGGCTGCGGTGCCCATGGGGCGCCTCCTGCGGACGGTTCGCGGGCGGAACGGCGGCAGATCATAGCGGAGGCCACCGGCGCGGGCACGAAGGGTCCGGCCCCGGCGCCGATCCCGGCCCCGCGGATGCATCGTCCCCGGCCTCCGGGTATGCTCCCGCGCCCCATTGCGCGAGCCGCGACCGGAAGCCATGAGCGAGCCCCGGCGGACCCTCTACGTCACCAGCGCCCTCCCCTACGCGAGCGGCGCGATCCACTTCGGGCACCTCCTGGAGCACATCCAGACGGACATCTGGGTCCGCTTCCAGCGCCTGCGCGGGCACCGCTGCCTCTACGGCTGTGCCGACGACAGCCACGGCACGCCCATGATGCTCACGGCCGAGAAGCAGGGCCGGCCGCCGGAGGTGCTCGTGGAGGAGTACCGGGCCGCGCACGCGCGGGACCTGGCCGGCTTCCACGTGGCCCACGACGTCTACTACACGACCCATTCGGAGGAGAACCGGGAGCTCGCGGAGCTCATCTTCGAGCGCTGCCGCGAGGCCGGCTACGTGTTCACGCGCAGCGTCGCCCAGTACTACGACCCCGAGAAGGGCATGTTCCTCGCCGACCGCTTCCTGAAGGGCATCTGCCCCCGCTGCGGCGCCGAGGACCAGTACGGCGACAACTGCGAGAAGTGCGGCGCCACCTACGAGGCCACGGAGCTGAAGGCGCCCCGCTCGACGCTCTCCGGCGCGACCCCGGAGCTGCGCGAGTCCGAGCACTACTTCTTCGACCTGCCGAAGCTGCAGGGCTTCCTCGAGGACTGGACCGGCAGCGGCACGCTCCAGCCGGAGGTGGCGAACAAGATCCGCGAATGGCTCGACGCCGGGCTCCAGCCCTGGGACATCAGCCGCGACGCGCCCTACTTCGGCTTCCGGATCCCGGGGACCGAGGAGAAGTACTTCTACGTCTGGCTCGACGCCCCCATCGGCTACATGGCCGCCCTGAAGCACCTCGCCGCGAGCCGGGACGACGTCGACTTCGACGCGATCTGGGCCCCGGGCAGCGACGCCGAGGTCCACCACTTCATCGGCAAGGACATCGTCAACTTCCACACGCTGTTCTGGCCGGCGATGCTCCACGCGGCGGGCTTCCGCACGCCCACGCGCATCCACACGCACGGCTTCCTCACGGTGGACGGGACCAAGATGTCCAAGTCCCGGGGGACCTTCATCAACGCGCGCACCTACCTCGCGCACCTCGACCCGGAGTGCCTGCGCTACTACTTCGCGGCGAAGCTCGGGCCGAGCACGGACGACATCGACCTGTCCCTCGACGACTTCGTCGCCCGGGTGAACGCGGACCTCGTGGGCAAGATCGCGAACATCGCCTCGCGCTGCGCCGGCTTCGTGCACAAGGGCCACGGGGGGCAGCTCGCCGAACGCTGTGCCGACGAGGCGCTCTGGCGCGAGGCCGTGGACGCCGGCGACCGCATCGCCCCGCTCTACGAGCACGGCGAGTACAACAAGGCCGTGCGCGAGATCATGGCCCTGGCCGACCGCGCGAATCAGTACATCGACGGCGCCAAGCCCTGGGTGCTGGCGAAGGAGGCCGGCCGCGAGGCGGAGGTGCAGGAGATCTGCAGCCTCGGGCTCAACCTGTTCCGGGTGCTCATGGCCTATCTGAAGCCCGTGCTGCCGGCCATGGCGGAGCAGGCCGAGGGGTTCCTCGCCTGCGCGCCGCTCACCTGGGCGAACCGGGGCGACTGGCTCGGCGCCCACCGCATCGAGCCCTACCGGGCCCTGAAGACGCGCATCGAGCGCAGCGCCGTGGACCGCATGATCGAGGCGAGCCGCGAGGAGGCGGCCGCGGCGGCGAAGCCCGCGGTCGCGGAGACCGGCGACGCGGCGGAGACCATCGGCATCGAGCAGTTCGCGGCGGTGGACCTGCGCGTGGCGCGCGTCGACGGCGCGGAGCGCGTGGACGGGGCCGACAAGCTGCTGCGCCTGACCCTCGACGTCGGTCCCCTCGGCCGGCGCACGGTGTTCGCCGGCATCCGCGCCGCCTACGAGCCGGAGACGCTCCCGGGGCGGCTCGTGGTGCTGGTCGCGAACCTCGCGCCGCGGAAGATGCGCTTCGGCGTCTCCGAGGGGATGGTGCTCGCGGCGGGCCCCGGCGGCGGCGAGGTGTTCCTGCTCGCGCCGGACTCCGGCGCCGAGCCCGGCATGGAAGTCCGCTGAAAGAGGTACGCTGAGCACGAGGGAACGAAGGACCGGTCCCCGCGGCCGGTCCCGGGAACGCGAGGACGCCGGACCGTGACCGAACCCATGACGCTCCTGCTCGGAGCGATCCTCGTCAACAACTTCGTGCTCGTGCAGTTCCTCGGGCTGTGCCCCTTCATGGGCGTCTCGAACCGCCTCGAGACCGCCCTCTCCATGTCGCTCGCCACCACCTTCGTGCTGACGCTCGCCTCGGCGGCGAGCCACCTCGTGCACCACCGGCTCCTGGTGCCCCTCGGCCTCGAGTACCTCGACATCCTCGCCTTCATCCTCGTGATCGCGGCGCTCGTGCAGTTCACGGAGCTCTTCGTGCGCCACGCGAGCCCGCTCCTGCACCGGGTCCTGGGCGTGTTCCTGCCGCTGATCACGACGAACTGCGCCGTCCTGGGCGTCGCGCTGCTGAACCTCGGCGCGGAGCGCAGCTTCACGGAGGCGGTGCTCTACGGCTTCGGCGCGGCCGTCGGCTTCTCCCTCGTGCTCGTGCTGTTCGCGGCGCTCCGGGAGCGCATCGCCGCGGCAGACGTCCCGGGCCCTTTCCGGGGGCCCGCCATCGGTCTCGTCACCGCGGGGCTCATGTCCCTCGCCTTCATGGGCTTCACGGGGCTCGTGCGATGAGCTCGGTGCTCCTGGCCGTCGTCGCCCTCGGCGCCCTCGCACTCCTCGCGGGTGCGGTGCTCGGCTGGGCCGCGGTGCGCTTCCGCGTGGAGGCCGACCCGGTCGTCGAACGCGTCGACGCCCTGCTCCCGCAGACCCAGTGCGGCCAGTGCGGGTATCCCGGCTGCCGGCCCTATGCCGAGGCGATCGCCGCGGGCGAGGCGATCAATCGCTGCCCGCCCGGGGGCGAAGCCACGATCCGCGCCCTGGCCGAACTCCTCGGACGCGAACCGGAGCCGCTGGACGGCGAGGAGGCCGAGCCCCGCGTCGCCTTCATCCGCGAGGAGGAGTGCATCGGCTGCACCAAGTGCATCCAGGCCTGCCCCGTGGACGCGATCCTCGGCGCGGCGAAGCTCATGCACACGGTGATCGCCGAGGAATGCACGGGCTGCGACCTCTGCGTGGAGCCCTGCCCCGTGGACTGCATCGACATGCTTCCGGTGACCCCGGACCTCCTCTCCTGGCACTGGGCGCCGCCGCGCGAGCCCGCCTTCGAACGCACCGCGCTCATCGCCAGCGACCGACGGGTGGCCTGACCGTGGAGTTCGCCGGCCCGGTCCGGCCCCTGCCCGGAGGCATCACGCCGCCGGAGGAGAAGGCCCTCTCGAGCGGCAGCCCGATCCGTCCCGGGCCGCTGCCGGCGGCGCTCGTGCTGCCCCTCGTGCAGCACCTCGGTGCCCCGGCGGAACCCTGCGTCGCCCCCGGCGACCGGGTCCTCGGTGGCCAGGTCCTCGCGCGGCCGGACGGCCCCGTCAGCGCGGCGGTGCACGCGCCGACCTCCGGACGCGTCGTCGCGGTGGAACCGCGGCCGGTCCCGCACCCGTCGGGGCTGACGGCGCCCTGCGTCGTGCTCGAGGTCGACGGCGACGACCGCTTCCTCGACCCCTCGCCCCTCGCCGGCTGGCGCGACGCGCCCCCCGAAGTCCTCCTCGAGGCCATCGCCGCCGCGGGCGTCGCCGGCCTCGGCGGCGCCGGTTTCCCCACGGCCGTGAAGGCCGCGGCGGGCGGCGCGCGGCGCGTCGACACGCTCGTGCTCGACGCCGCCGAGTGCGAGCCCTACATCACCGCGGACGACCGGCTCCTGCGCGAGCGCGCCGGGGAGGTGCTCGCCGGCGCCGCCGTGCTGGCGCGGCTGCTCCGGCCCGAGCGGATCCTGATCGGCATCGAGGACAACAAGCCGGAGGCCATCGAGGCCCTGCGCGCCGCAGCGGACGACGTCGATCCCGGCGCGCCGCTGACCTGCGTGGTCGTACCGACGCGCTACCCCTCCGGCGGCGAGCGGCAGCTCGTGGAGCTGCTCACCGGACGCGAGGTCCCGGCGGGCGGCCTGCCCGCGGACGTCGGCGTCCTGTGCCAGAACGTGGCGACCGCCGCGGCGGTGCATCGCGCCGTGGCGCGGGGCGAGCCCCTGGTCTCGCGGATCACGACGGTCACGGGCCGGGCCGTGGCGCGCCCCGGGAACGTCGAGGTCCGCCTCGGCACGGCCTTCGCCGACCTCCTGGCCGACGCCGGTCTCGACGCCTCGGCGCTCGACCGCCTGCTCATGGGCGGCCCCATGATGGGCTTCACGATCGAGGACCCGTCGGTCCCGGTGGTGAAGACCACGAACTGCCTACTCGCCGCCACCGCCGCGGAGCTGCCGCCGGCGCCCCCGGCCCGCCCCTGCATCCGCTGCGGCTTCTGCGCCGAGGTCTGCCCCGCGAGCCTCCTGCCCCAGCAGCTCTACTGGCACGCCCGCTCCCGGGAGTTCGACGCCGCGCGCGAGCTCGGGCTCGCCGACTGCATCGAGTGCGGCGCCTGTGCCTGGGTGTGCCCGAGCACGATCCCGCTGGTGCAGTACTACCGCTTCGCCAAGGGCGAGCTGCGCGAGGCGGAGCGCGAGCGGGAGAAGGCGGAGCACGCGCGGGAGCGCTTCGAGGCCCGGCAGGCGCGCCAGGCCCGGGAGGCCGCGGAGCGCGCCGAACGACGCCGCGCCCGGCGCACCGGCAAGCGCGCGCCGGGGGGCGAGGCGGATCCCGAATCGTCCGCGACTGCGGCGTCCGCCACCGGAGCGTCCGCGACCCCGTCGTCCGCGACTGCGGCGGCCGCACCCGAGGCCCCGGCGACGGACGCCCGGGAGCGCCGCGCCGCCGCCGTGGAGGCGGCCGTGGCGCGGGCCCGTGCGCGGCGGGAGCGGGACCGCAGCGCCGAGGCCGCGACGCTCTACGGCGCCGCCGAGGACGGCGAGCTCGCGCGCCTCGGGGCGGAGCTCGCGGACGCCCGCCGCCGGCGCGAAGCGCTGCGTGCGGACGGCGGGGACCCGAACGTCGGAGAGCCGAACCTCGGCGACCCGAACCTCGGAGACCCGAACGTCGGCGACCCGGACCTCCTCGCGGCCCTCGACGCGGAGATCGCCGAGCTGGAGGCCGCCCTCGCCCGGGTCCGCTCCCGCCTCGGCGGCGGTGCGCAGCCGTGAGCCTGCGCAGCGCGAGTTCCCCGCACGGCCGCGGCGCGCCCGACACGAGCGCCGTCATGGGGCTCGTCATCGTGGCGACGACGCCCGGCCTCGCGATGCTCGTGCTCCAGTTCGGCTGGGGGCCGCTGCTCAACGTCGCCCTCGCCGCCGCCGCCGCGGTCGCCGCGGAGGCGGCGCTCCTCGTGCTCCGGCGCCGGCCGCTGGCGCTCCACCTCGGGGACCGGAGCGCCCTGCTCACGGGCGTGCTCCTCGGCCTCTCCCTGCCGCCCTTCCTGCCCTGGTGGATGACGATGGTCGGCGCGGGCTTCGCCATCGTCCTCGGCAAGCAGCTCTACGGCGGCCTCGGGCAGAATCCCTTCAACCCGGCCATGGTCGGCTACGTGGTGCTGCTCGTGTCCTTCCCGGTGGCGATGACCAGCTGGGCCGCGCCCCGCGGCCTCGCACCGGACGGCGCCGCCTCCCTCCTCGAGAGCGCCCGCGCCGTGCTCGCGCCCGGCTCCGTGGCCCTCGACGGCTGGACCGGGGCCACGCCCCTCGACTCCTTCAAGTACCGCGGTGCCCTGACGGCCGAGGAATGGCGCGAGGCGACCGGCCTCGGGGGCCTGCTCGGCGGCCGGGGCTGGGAGTGGGTGAACCTCGCGTTCCTCGCCGGCGGGGTCTGGATGATCCGCCGCGGGCTCTTCGGCTGGCACGCGCCCGGCGCCATGCTCGCCACCCTCGCGGTGCTGGCGCTCCTGTTCCAGGACGGAGGCAGCTCCGAGGGGCTCGGCTCGCCCCTCTTCCACCTGTGCTCCGGCGCCACCATGTTCGGCGCCTTCTTCATCGTCACGGACCCCGTGAGCGGCGCCACGAGTCCCCGGGGGCGCATCGTCTTCGGCATCGGCGTCGGCGTGCTGCTCTTCGTGATCCGCGCCTGGGGCACCTACCCGGACGCCGTCGCCTTTGCGGTGCTGCTCATGAACCTCGCCGTCCCCACCATCGACCGCTACACGCGCCCGCGCGTCTACGGCCACGGTTCACCCCGGCGCGGAGGCGCGCCCTCGTGAACCTCCTCGCCACCGTTCGCCGCGACGCCGGGGGCCTCGCGCTCTTCGCGGCGCTCACGGTCGGCGTCGTGGCCCTGACCGAATGGATCACGCGCGACGAGATCGAGGCGCAGCGCCGGCTGGCGCGGGAGCGGGCGCTCCTCGAGATCCTCCCGGCGGACCGCTTCGACAACGCGATCCTCGACGACCGCGTCGAGCTCGCGGACCCGCGCCTCGGCCTCGACGAGCCGGAGCCCGCCTACCTCGCCCGGCGCGGCGGCGAGGCCTTCGCGGCGCTCCTGCCCGTGGTGGTCCCGGACGGCTACGCGGGCCCCATCCGCCTGGTGGTGGGCGTCCGCGGCGACGGTACCGTGCTCGGCGTCCGCGTCCTCGAGCACCGGGAGACCCCCGGCCTCGGCGACGCCATCGAGGTCCGCAAGTCCGACTGGATCCGCGCCTTCCGCGGACGCGCGCTCGGCGATCCACCGGCGGAGGCCTGGACCGTGGCCCGGCAGGGCGGCGCCTTCGATGCGATGACGGGCGCGACGATCACGAGCGAAGCCGTGATCCGCGGCGTCCGGCGCAGCCTCGAGTGGTATCGTGACGACGGCCGCGCGCGCCTGTTCGCACCCGCCGAGACGCCCGGAGAGGACCCGTGAGCGACGCCCTGATCGACGACCCCGCCGAGGCCGGCGCCGCATCCGCCCGCCCGACGCCGGACGCCCTCACCATCGCCCGGGACGGGCTCTGGTCGAACAATCCGGCGCTCGTGCAGCTCCTGGGGCTCTGCCCCCTGCTCGCGGTGACGGGCACGGTGGTGAACGCCCTCGGCCTCGGGCTCGCGACGATCCTCGTGCTCGTGGGCTCGAACGTCTCCGTGTCGCTGATCCGCCACCGGGTCCCCGAGGACGTGCGCCTGCCGGCCTTCGTGATGGTGATCGCCTCCTACACCACGGTGATCACGCTGCTCATGCAGGCCTTCGCCTTCGAGCTCTACCAGACCATCGCCCTCTTCGTGCAGATCATCGTGACCAACTGCGCGATCCTCGGCCGCGCCGACGGCTTCGCGCGGCACCATCCGGTGCGCCCGGCGCTCTGGGACGCCCTGACCATGGGCGCCGGCTTCACGCTCGTGCTCCTCGCCCTCGGCGCCCTGCGCGAGGTGATCGGGCACGGCACCCTCTTCGCGGACCTGGATCTCCTCCTGGGCCCCGGCGCGGCCGCCTGGGAGATCACGGTGATCCCGGAGTACCGCGGCTTCCTCCTCGCCGTGCTCCCGCCCGGCGCCTTCCTGGCCATGGGCCTGCTCGTCGCCGGGAAGCACTGGATCGACGACGGCCTCGACGCCCTGCGCGCCGCCCGGGCCCCCGTGGAGCGCGAATCCCGCCGCGTGCGCGTCACCGGGGAGATCGCGTGAACCGCAGCAAGCGCGAGGCGATCTTCGCCCGCCTGAAGGAAGCGATCCCCGAGGCCCGCACGGAGCTCGAGTACGCGACGCCCTTCGAGCTCCTCGTGGCCGTGATCCTCTCGGCCCAGGCGACGGACGTGAGCGTGAACAAGGCCACGCGCACGCTCTTCCCCGAGGCGAACACCCCCGAAGGGATCCTCGCCCTCGGCGAGGACGGCCTGAAGCGGCACATCCGCCACATCGGCCTCTTCAACTCGAAGGCGAAGAACGTGATCCGTACCTGCGCCCTGCTCCTGGAACGGCACGGCGGCGAGGTCCCGCAGGACCGGAAGGCGCTGGAAGCGCTCCCCGGCGTGGGCCGGAAGACCGCGAACGTGGTCCTCAACACGGCCTTCGGCGAGCCGACCATGGCCGTGGACACGCACATCTTCCGCCTCGCGAACCGCATCCCCGTGGCCCGCGGGAAGACCGTGCGCAAGGTGGAGGACGCCCTGCTCCGCCACGTGCCGAAGCCCTACCTCCGGGACGCCCACCACCTGCTGATCCTGCACGGCCGCTACGTGTGCACGGCGCGCCGCCCGAAGTGCTGGGCCTGCGTCATCGAGGACCTCTGCGAGTACCGGCACAAGACGCCCGCGCCGGAGAGCGCCGAGGAGGCCACGGCGGAGGTGCGCTACGGGCCCTGAGCGGACAGGTCCACCAGCTCCAGCTGCCCCGGTCGCAGCGCCTCCCCGAGGAACCGGCTGCCCACCGCCGCAAAGCGCTCGGGTCCGTC